>CAZUHK010000024.1:1257-15819 GCA_964620345.1 uncultured Planctomycetaceae bacterium | reverse complement strand
GCGATGAGCGATACCGCTTCGCGGTGAACGCGATGAGCCGCGCCGAATCGAACCTGGCCCGGGCGACGAGCGAGCGGTTTGGCCGGTGGATCGATGACGCGGTGCTGCGGCGTCAGTACGTGAGCGTGGCGTGGCTGCCGGTGCTGCTGGCGCTGGGGGCGTTGGCGTTGCACCAGGCGCTGGTGCATCGGGCCGGCCGGGCCGAGGAGGCGGGCGCATGATCGGCCTGCGCGACCCGGCATGGCTGCTGCTGGTAGTGCCCCTGGCCGCGGCGCTGTGGTACTGGCGCCTGCCCACGCGCCTGTTGACCGTGATGCGCGCCGTGGCGCTGCTGGCGGTGCTGGGCGCGCTGGCGGGGCTGGCCGTGCGCCTGCCCAGCCGGGCCGGCACGGTCGTGGTGATGGTCGACCGCTCGCTGTCGATGCCCGTCGACGCCGATGAACGCGCGACCGAGCTGATCCAACTGCTCGAGCGCGCCAAGGGCACGGACGATCGGCTGGCGGTGCTGGCGTTCGGCCGGTCCAGCGCGGTGGAGATGGTGCCGGGCGGGCAGTTCGGCTCGCTCACCGCCGCCGTGGGGCCGGACGCCTCGAACTATCACGACGCGATGGAACGGGCGCTGGCGCTGATCGACCCCGAGGCGCCGGGCCGCGTGCTCGTCATCGGCGACGGCCGGTGGACCGGGGCGGACCCCGCGGCCGTCGCGGCCCGGGCGATGGGCCGGGGCGTGGCGATCGACCACCGCCTGCTGGAGCGGCCGACCACGCGCGACGTGGCCATCGCCCGTGTCGACGCCCCGCCCCGCGTCGCGCCCGGCGAGGGGTACACCCTCACCGCCTGGGTGCGGGCGCCGGTCGCGCAGCAGATTGCCTACGAACTGCTGCGCGGCAACACCGTGATCGCCCGCGGCACACGGCGCGTCGATGCCGGGGCCAATCGCCTGGTGTTCCGCGATCGCGCCGCGGCGCCCGGCGTGCACAACTACCGCCTGCGCATCGGGGCCGATGCGGACGACCCGGTGCCCGAGAACAACACCGCGCGCCTGCTGGTGGGCATCGACGGCAAGAAGCCCGTGCTGCACCTGGCGCCGGCCGCCAACTCACAGCTCGCGCGACTGCTGCGCGACGCGAAGATCGACCTCGAATTGGATGGCGGCGGCGGCGCGGCGCGCGACTGGTCGCTGGCGACGCTGGCCGGCTACAGCGCCGTGCTGATCGAAAACGTCACCTGGCAGCGCATCGGTGAGGCGGGCATGGCCAACCTCGAACAGTGGGTCAGGCAGACCGGCGCGGGGGTGATGATGACCGGCGGGCAGACCAGCTACGGCCCGGGCGGCTACTTCGAAAGCCCAATCGAGGCGGTGCTGCCGGTGTCGATGGAACTGCGGCGGGAGCACCGCAAGCTGTCGCTGGCGATCGTGATCACGATGGACCGCTCGGGCTCGATGAGCGCGGGCGTGACCGGCGGCAAGACGAAGATGGACCTGGCCAACGCCGGCGCGGCCCAGGTCGTCGAGCTGCTTTCGCCGATGGACGAGATCGGCGTGTGGGCGGTGGATTCGTCGGCGCACAAGATCGTCGATCTGCAGACCGCGGCGAACAAGGCGGCGATCAACAGCAAGATCCGGCGCATCCAGTCGATGGGCGGGGGCATCTTCGTGTACGAAGCGCTCAAGCACGCGGTGGCGATGATCAACGGCGCGCAGGCGGGTACGCGGCACATCGTGCTGTTCTCCGACGCCCAGGACAGCGAGCAGCCGGGCGACTACGCCAAACTGGTCGACGCCGCGGCGGCCGCGGGCGTGACGTTCAGCGTGATCGGCCTGGGCAAGCCGACCGACGTCGACGCCGACCTGCTGCGCGACATCGCGCGGCGCGGCAACGGGCGCGCGATCTTCAACGAAGACGCCAAGCAACTGCCGCGGCTGTTCGCGCAGGACACGTTCGTCGTGGCGCGCAACACGTTTATCGACGAGCCGACCGAGGTGCGCCTCACCGGCGGGCTGACGGCGCTGACCGGCCGGGCGTTCGCCCCGCGGCAGATGGTCGGCGGGTACAACCTGACGTACCTCAAGCCGCGGGCCAACGCCGCGGCGATCACGCAGGACCAGTACGACGCGCCGCTGATCGCCTGGTGGCAGGCGGGCACGGGCCGGGCCGTGGCGTACACCGGCGAGGCCGATGGCGAACACACCGGCCCGATCGGGCAGTGGGCGGACGTGGGCGAGATGTTCGCCTCGCTGGTGCGCTACACCGCCGGCGACGACCAGCGCCTGCCCGGCGGCGCGGTGATTACGCAGCAGCAGAACGACGGGCGGGTGACGGTGCGGTTGCACCTGGACGCGCGGCGGCAGGGCGAGGCGCTGCGGCGCACGCCGGAGCTGCGCGTGCTGCGTGGCGCGCCCAATCAGCCGCCGGTCGGCGATGCGCCCAAACCGATGCGCTGGGTCGACGCGGACACGCTGGCGATGGACTTCGAGTTGCGGGGTGATGAGACGGCGATCGCGGCGGTGGCGTTGGACGACCGCACCGTCGCCCAGCCGCCGGTGACCCTCGCGTACTCGCCGGAGTTCGCGCCGGTGGGCGACGATCGCGGCCGGGCAACGCTTGGGGCGATGTCGCGCGCGACCGGCGGGAGGGCACGCGACACGGTCGAGGACATCTGGGCTGCCCTGCCGCGCCAGCCGCGGCTGATCGACTTAAGCCCATGGCTGCTGCTGGGGGCGGTGATGGTGTTCCTGCTGGAGGTGTTCGAGCGGCGCAGCGGGCTGCTGTCGGTCGGCCGGCGGCGCGAGCTGCGGCAGCGGCGGCAACGGGTGGCGGCGGAGGAAACGGCCGCGGATGAGGCCGAGGCGACGCGGCGCGGGGGGGCCGGGGGGCGCGGGGTAGCGCGGCCGGCGCCGGAAAAGAGCGCGAAGCCGCAAGCGGCGGAAGACGATGCGCCAGCGTCGACCGGGAAGCCCGAGGCGACGCGGTCGGTGTTCGACGCGATGCAGCAGGCGCGAGACCGCGCCCGCGGGCGTACGGGGCGCAAGCCATAATCAGAGCAATGGGCTGAGCAGCCGCGCCGCGTTGTCGATCGTGCTGACCACCTGCGAGCGGTTGCGCCACTGCGCGCGGTTCAGCGGGTCGGCGTGGTCCATGTAGTGCTGCTGGACGAACCGCAGTTGGGCCGTGGGGGCGTTGCCGAACAGCAGCACGTTCAACTCGAAGTTCAGGGAGAACGAGCGAATGTCGAAGTTCGCCGAGCCGACCATCGCGAACGCATCGTCGACGGTGACGCTCTTGGCGTGCAAAAGCCCCTCGCGGAAGCGGTGGACGCCGACGCCGGCCTCGAGCAGTTCGTCGAAGTAGCTGCGGCTGGCCGCGGCGACGATCGGGTGATCGATCCGGGCCGGAACAACCAGATCCACCTGGGCGCCGCGCATCACCGCGAGCTTGAGCGCCATCAGCGACGGCTCGTCGGGCACGAAGTAGGGCGTGGTGATGATCAGCCGGCGGTGGGCCGACTGGATCGCCTGGACCATCAGGTTCTGAAACTGCTGGGTCGAGTAAGTGGGGCCCGAGGGGACGACCTGAATGGGCACCTGCCCGGCCGACTCGGGCTGGGGCAGATCAGCGGCGTCTTCGGGCAGGTCGCCGGTCTCGAAGCGCCAATCTTCGAGGAAGACCATCTGCAGGTGCAGCACCGCCGGGCCGACGATCCGCAGCATCAGGTCGTGCCACGCCAGGTGTTTGCGGCCGTAGTCGGCGTCGACGATGTTCTGCGAGCCGGTGTAGGCGACCTTGCCGTCGATCACCGCGAGCTTGCGATGGTTGCGCAGGTCGATGCGGGCGAACTGACGGCGGATGGGGTTGACCGGCATGGCGTGGACGACGTCGATGCCGCCGGCCCGCAGCTTGGCCCCCAGCGAACCGAACACGCGCCACGAGCCGACCTCATCGACCATCACCCGGCACTGCACGCCGCGACGCTCGGCGCGGATCAGCGCATCGGCCACGCGGTTGCCCGTCGCGTCGTCGCGGAAGATGTAAAACAGCAGATGCACGTGACGCTGGGCGCTGTTGATGTCGTTGATCAGTCGATCGATGAACCGATCGGTCTCGGCCAGGATGTCGATGGCGTTATGGTTGACAATGGGCAGGCCCGACATGTTCATCGCCAGGTTCACCAACGGCTGATGCTCGGCCGGCAGCTCGGGCCGATCGGCGTAGGCGGCGGTGCGGCCCAGGCGGTCGGCGGTGTGCGTGAGCTGCACGATCCGCGCCCGCTGCCGGGCCCGGATGCGGCCCAGGCGATTGGCCCCGAGGATCACGTACAGCACCAGCCCCACCCAGGGGATCGCGAAGATCACCACCAGCCACGCCAGCGCCGCCGAAGGCGTGCGTCGCCGCGTGACGATCGGGATCATCACGATCCGAACGACCCACTCGCTGATCAGATAAACCGTGGAGAACGAGAGCATGCTTACCCCGTCGGTCAGTATAAACCCCCGGACCGATCGGCGCTCGCTCGCCACGGGACCGACCCACCGCAGCCGGGCACGGAGATGCCGGGGCCGCCGCGGTCATACTGGAAGGTCGAGGGGGCTTACTCGTCACCGGCTTCGACGAGGTTGCGATAGTGCGCGTGCAGCTTGGGGTACTGCTGGGCCAGCTCGTCTTCGCCGCGGAAGGAAATGATCAGATCGCCTTGAGCCCGGCGGAGGCGCACGTCGATGCGGCCGTCTTCGTGAACCTTGAACTCACGCTGGGGCGGCAGGCGGTCGCCGGCCTGGTCGAGCATCCGCTTCCACCGGTCGGGCACGGCCTGGCCGACCGAGTCGGGGTCGTCGACCTTCCGCCGCAGGTACTCGGTGTACTGCTCGAGAAACTTCTCGTACGCGCGGATCTGATCCTGGTAGGCCTGGGCGTCTTCGAGGATGCGGGCGACTCGCTCGGGGTCGGCATCGGTGTCAGTGTCGCCGCGGCTGGCCATGGCCACGCCGTCGTCGTCATTGTCGTTGTCCCCGGGGGTGCGGACCGGCGGGGCGAGCGTCGGGTCGGCGGCGATGCGCTGGTGCAGCTTGTGCGCCTCGGGGTCCGACCGCTGCAGCGCTTCGAGACTGGCGTAGGTGCGCGCGGCGATCTGCTCGACGCCCTGCTCGTCGCGGGCGCTGGTGCGCACGGTGACGCGGCCGTCGTTGTGGTCGATCATCTCGATCGTGCGCCCGCCCTGCCTGACCATCGTGCGATCGACCGGGGCGATCGGGCCGAACCGCTGCATGATGCGCTCGCGCACGTCGGCCGGCAGGTCGGCGAACAGGGCCGGGTCGGCCTCGCGGAAGTCCTGCCACTGCCAGCCGGTGTCCCCGCGGGTGACGATCGCGCCACGGAAATCGTGCCGCTCGGCGTACACGCCTTCGGGCTGCTCGGGGTAGCGGTAGGTGTAGCGCGTCTTGAGGGCCGGCTTGGCCTTGGCCATCGTGATGCTCAGGTTCACCCGTCGCGCGCCGCGCACCACGGTCAGCCGCACCTTTTCGCCGGGGCGATACTTGCCGAGGTTGCGGACGAAGCGGCCCATCTGATCGGTCGTGGGCTCGTCACCCAAGGCGATGATCACGTCGTACTGCTTGAGCCCGGCCTTGTCCGCCGGGCCGTCGGCCACGACGTTGAGCACCATCACGCCCACGTCCGGCCGCTGGTCGGTCCGGCCCAGCGGCAGGTGCGCGGCCAGCGCCTCGGGCACCGGCGTGATGCGGATGCCCATCCACGCCGTCGGCGGCTGGGGCGCCGGCTCGTCCTGCGCCGCGGCGGGCACGCCGAGCATCGCCGGCACGCACAGCGCCAGCAGCGCGATCTGGAATGGGCGGATCAAGTGGCTCATCGTCGGTCCATCAAAGCTCGCTCACGCTCGAGCCCATCGCGGTCGTGTCGTTGCGCATCTCCAGCCAGTAGACGGTGTCGGTCGACGGATCGACCACGCCCAGCACCTGCTGCTGCGAGTTGAGCTGCGCGTGGGAGACGTGGTGGACGACCGGCCTGCCGACCACGGTATCCACCAACTGGTCGTCGGCGACCGGGTCGGCCGACTGCCGCCACCAGGGCTGCACGTCGTCGTCGGGCAGGTCGGCCAGCAGCCGGTCGAGGTTGACCTCCGGCTCGCCGCCGGCACGGTCCACTTCACGGCCCCGGTTCGTGTCGGGCTGACTGGTGTTGTCGGCCACCTTCGGCTCGATGGCCGGGGCACTCGGATCGATCCGCGTGAGCACCATCCACGCCCCCGCGGCCAGGGCGATCATCGCCGCGGTCGCCAGCACGCGCTTCCACGGCCCGCGGCGCGGTTCGTGTCGCGGCAGGTTCTGCACGTCGACCGTGCGGCTGGGCGTGTGCAGCGCCGCCCGCAGCGCTTCGTTGACCAGCTTGTCGTTGGCCGCGTAGTCGTCCATCACCCGCCGCGCCTTGGGGTCACGCAGCAACTCGCGGAACAGGTCGGCCTGTTGCGGGCCGACGAGCTGACCGTCGAGGTGCTCGCTGATGCGGCGTTCGAGTTGGCTGTCTATCGCGCTCATCGTCGTGTCTTGCCTTTACTGTTGGGTAGCCGCGGTCAACGTGTCCTGAAGCAACCTGCGTGCCCGGACCAGTCGCGTGCCCACGGTGTCCACGGGCAGCTCGAGCGTCTGGGCGATTCGTTTGTACGACCACCCTTCGAGGTGGCGGAGCACAAACGGCTCCTTGTAAATCGCCGGCATCGCCTGCACCGCCGCGAGCACCCGCTGGTGCTCTTCCCGGACGGCCAGGTTCTTCACCGGCTCCGGCTCGCCGCCGGGACCGCCACGGCCGAGCGTTTCGTGCGTCAGCCGTTGCCACAGATTCCTGCGGCGCTTCTTCTTTCGGCCAAAATCGATGGCCGCATTCCGCGCCATCCGGTAAATCCAGTGCCGCCAGCGCCGCACGTCTTCCAGCGTGTGCGCCCGCTGCCAGACGCTCAGCCAGACCTTCTGCATCACATCATCGAGCACGTTGGGGTCGCTGATCGCGGCATACACCACGCCGCGCACCCAGCGCTCGTTCCGCTGGATCAGGTCCGCCAGGGCGTCGCCGTCGCCGGCCTGAATCGCCGCCATCAGATCCTGATCCTGGTCTACTTCCTGAGGCAGGGGTATGGCCATATCTATCTCCTTAGACGTCGCCTCGGGCTTGTTGCGGTCATCGGCCAAGGCCAGTTCCAGCAAAAATTCACTTAACCAACGCCCGTTTAACCCCGGGAATGCCCGCCTGCGGCGTTTGCAGGAGGCCGAGGCAAGGCCAAAGGGCTCAAGGACGAAAAAAGATTCCGATCGCCCGCGCCCTTGGTTCCTCACCCTTGCCCCTTCGTTTCCTCCACGTCCGCCGCGTGCTCGCGACGCGGGTCGATCTTCAAGTACCGACTCAACCAGTGTACGGCCAAATAGATCGGCCCGGTATCCGCCAGCGCCACGGCCACCTTGAACGCATAGCCCGTCCCGATAAACAGCCACAACTGCGGCCAGATCGCCTCGGACTCGTCCACCGGCAAAGCGTGGGCGTAAAAATGGGTGATCGTGATCACCGCGAAGGTGTCGACGAACTGGCTGATCAGCGTCGAGCCGTTGTTCCGAAGCCAAAGTTGTTTGCCACCGGTCAGCCACTTCCAGAAGTGGAAGACCTGCACGTCGACGAATTGGGCCACGAGGTAGGCGATCATCGACGCCGCGACCGCACCAAAGGTCAGCTTGCGGATGGTGAAGAAGGCCTCTTCGGCCGGCCCGCCGCCGGGCAACACGCCGCCCAGCCACATGATCGCCACGACCCACAGGTTGATCAACAGACCGACGAACACCACGAAGTTCGCACGACGCCGGCCGTAGAACTCGCTGATCAGGTCGGTGCACATGAACGTCAGCGGATACGGCAAGACCCCCACCGCGACGGCAAAGCTGATCTCGCCCCACTGCCCCCACGACCAATCGCCATCGGTGACCGAGGCAAGCACGATGAAGCGGCTGATGCCCAAAATGTTGAGCATCGCCAGCGTGCCCAGGAACAGCCCGGCGAGCACGAGGAACACCCGCTCCCGCCGCTCGTGGAGTTTGGGGTCGATCGTCACTGTTGCCGGACCCGACATGACGCGATGGTAGCCCCCGCCAATTCGCCGATCAAAACAATCCGTTTCGCCGCTGCCGCGCGAGGTCAGCTATCTCGCCCGCAGTTGCTCGTGAATCTCCCGCGCCGGGTTGTCGCCGGCGTAGTGCTCGTCGGCGTAATACGCAGGGCCCAGGTCGTCGGGGCTGGAGTAATCGATCAGGTTAAAAAGCCGATCCTTCACGCCCGGTTCGTTGAGCGTGCCGCAGCCGGCGAGGGCGAGCAACGTGATGATCGCGAGCAGGCGTGTCATGGCGATCCCATCATAACCAACCGGCGAGCAACGCCGCGGCGACGATGATCGCGATCGCCACGCGGTAGTAGCCGAAGATCTGCATGCCGTGGCGGTTGAGGTAGGCGACCATCCACCGGATCGCCAGGACCGCGGCGATGAACGCGAAGCAGAAGCCGACGGCCAGCGGTGCCGGGCCGTAGGCATCGAGCATCGCCGGGCCGAACTCGACCGCGTCTTTCACCGTCGCCCCGCCGAGGGTGACCACGCGCAGCAGGAAGCTGAACTCGACCGCGGCCGGCAGCGACAGGCCCACCAGCACACCGCCGACGATCGTCGCCAGCGATCGGCTGACGCCCGGCCACATCGCGATGCACTGCGCCAGGCCGATCAGCAGCGCCATCTTCCAGGTCAGATGCATCAGCTCGCGGCCGGTGCGCGGCGTGGCGCCCTTGGCCGCGCGCCACCAGGCCACCACGAGGATCAGCACGCCGCCGACGAACCACGCCCCGACCGTCGGCCAAAGCCCCCAGCGGTCCCCGCCGAACAGATGATGCTTGATCCACCCCTCGGTCGGCAACGCGATCACCACCGCCGGCACCAGCGCCACGACCAGACTGACCAGCAACCCCAGCCCCTCGCGGTCGCGACCGGCCAGGCCCCGAACCATCTGCCGGCACCGCCGCCAGTACAACCCCAGCACCGCGACGATCGCCCCGCCCTGAATCACGATCGCGTAGGCGTTGGCCTCGTCGCTGGCTTCGATGCCCATGATCCGCTGCGTCACGATCAGGTGACCGGTCGAGCTGATCGGAAGGTACTCGGTCACGCCCTCGACCACGCCCAGCACCGCGGCCTGCCGCAGCGTCATCCGCGGCGTGGCCGGTGCCGCGTCGCTTTGGCGATGCGTCGCTCGTGCCTGGTCATCCACCGCCGGCGCAGCGTCGGCCCAGACCGCCGGGGCCATGCAAAGCACCATCAACGCGACCAGCCGCGGCACGTCACTCATGCGATCCTCAGCACACGGTCGGTGGATTCGCTCTGTCCGGTGCGTGTGCTCAGCAGGGCCGCCTCGCAGCAGCCGATGACGGCGCGGCGATCGACCGGCTCGCGCTGCGCGGTGCCGCGCAGGAAGTAGCGCAACTGCTCGGCGACCAGCGCGGCGGTGTCGGTCGGGCCCGCGTCGCCCTCGCGCTCGTCCAGCGGCGGTTCGCCCTCGGCCCGGGCGTGCAGGGCGTAGGCGTGGTCGTCCAGGTGCATCAGGCCGGTGCGACCGATCACGGTGGCGCGGCGGTGATGCACGGGCGAGCGGTCGGACACGCAGATCGCCGCGCCGGCGCGGTCGGCCGCGTGCAGGTTGACGGTCATGTGCCCGGCCAGGCCGCGCAGTTGCTCGGGCGGCTCGACCAGACCGCCGGTGAGCGTCGCGTCGATCTGGTCGGGCACGCCGATCAGCGCGATCGCAAAGTCGATCGTATCGGCCAGCCGCGCAAACAGCGACAGCTCGTCGGCCGGCCCGGCCGCGGCGATCGAGATCGCCTCGACCCGCCCGATCGCCTGGGTCGGCTCGGCCGCGGCCAGGTACGCCGGACTGAATCGCAGCAGCGGCAACTGTCGCAGCCGGCCGCGCGTCGGCTCGACGTCCGCCCCGGCTGGATCGGCATCGGCCGCCAGCGGCTCCAGCGTGAATACATGGGTTCCCTCGGCCAGAGCCGCGACCACGTCGTCGCGCTTCACCCCCGCGGCGCCCACCACCAGCAGGTGCGACGCGGGGTGATCGATGCGCATCTGCCGCAGGTCGTCGGAACTGGCCACGCCCAGCGTGTCGGCCAGTTCCGCCACCTCGCCGCGGCGCGGCCCGCCGACCGCGACGATCGACACCGCGTCGCCCAGCGCCGCGGCCAGCCGCCGCGTCAGCGGCGCGCGGCGGGCCTCGGTCCAGATCAGCAGCGGCGGTGCAGATGCAACGTTCATGGCCAGAGAATAACCGCCCGCCGCGCCGCCGACCACGCGACCGACCGCCCCACCGCCCCGCACCGCTCGCCCATCGCCCATCGCTCGTCGCTCGTCGCTCAGGTATAATCGTTGCGGTGCGTGGACGAGGCGGCCGCCGCCCTTGCGGGCGGAGGAAAGTCCGAACACGGCAGGACACGGTGGTGGGTAACGCCCACCCGCTGCGTCGGCGACGACGCAGCGCGGGACAGCGCCACAGAAAACACACCGCCGATGGCTCGCGATGCGAATCGACGGGCACAGGCAAGGGTGAAAAGGTGCGGTAAGAGCGCACCGCGCGGCTGGCGACAGTCGCGGCACGGCAAGCCCCACCGCGTGCAAGACCAAGCAGCGACGATGGGCCGGTCCGGTCCGCTTGAGTCGCGGGTCGGTCGCTCGAGCGTGTCGGCAACGCCACGCCCAGAGGAATGGTCGCCCCCGTCGCCCCGGCGATGGGAACAGAATTCGGCTTACACGCCACGCACCACACCGCGGCCGTCCCCTCGGGGATGGCCGCCTTTTGTTGCGCACCACCCACGCTCAAGAAAAAACCCGCGCCGTACCAGAACTGGCACGACACGGGCTTCCGGGGGCGAATTCAGTAGCGGGAGACTTACATGTCCCGTCCGCCAACACAATCACAGTATCGTAACACTGGCTCGCCATGTCAAGTCCCCGCGAAGCTGAATCCAAGAAAATTTCTCGCCGTCCGCACCGCTTTTTTGCGTCAACCCACGTGGCGACCGGTTGCGGGCATGCGCATACGATTACCATGCTCGCGGCCGCTCGTGCCGGAGATTCACATGTCCTTGCCCCGACGCATCGCCTTGTTTCTCGAGGCGGCTCAGGCCTACGACCGGGGCGTAATCCAGGGCATCGCCCAGTACGCCCTTTCGCGCGACGCCTGGTCGTTCGCTATCGATCTGCCTCGGCCCTGGCAGCTCGACCTCGACGCCCCGCGCCAGCGACCCGACGGCGTCATCGTCAACCTCACCCAGCCCGAGCAGATCAAACGCATCCAAGCCCTGCGCCTGCCCGCGGTCAACATCGGCGAGGCCCTCGAGCACACGCCCTTTCCGCTGGTCACCTACGACCAGCGGGCCATCGGCATCACCGCCGCCGACCACCTGCTGCAGACCGGCCTCAAGCGGTTCGCCTACGTCGGCCACCGCGGCTTGCACGGCTGCGACCTCCGCGGCGAGGCCTTCGTCAAGCGCATCACCGACGCCGGCTACCGCGCCGATCGCTTCAAGACCGAGCCGCCACCGGCCTGCGCCATCGACGAGCTGGCCGTCTGGCTCACCTCCATGCCCACGCCCGTGGGCATCTTCGCCTGCGACGATCGCAAGGCGCGCGACGTGCTCGAGGCGGCGCGGCTGGCCAATCGCCACGTGCCCGAGGACATCGCGGTGGTCGGCTGCGATGACGACGCACTGGTCAACGCCCTGGCCAGCCCGCCGCTGTCCAGCGTCCGTGTGCCGGCCGAGGCGGTCGGCGCCGCCGCGGCCAAGCTGCTCGACCGGCTCATCGACGGCGCCAAGCCGCCGGCCCAGCCCACGCGCTTCGGGCCGTTCGGCATCGCCGCTCGACGCTCCTCCGATGCGCTGATCCTCGACGATGCCGATCTCATCACCGCCATCCGCTACATCCGCGACCACGCCGATCAGCCGCTGCAAGTCACCGATGTGCTCGAGAGCGTCGCGATGAGCCGCCGCTCGCTCGAACGCCGCTTCCGCGAGCACCTGGGCCGATCGCCCCAGCAGGAAATCCAGCGCGTCCACCTCGAACGCGCCCGTGAACTGCTGGCCGACACCGACCTGCCCATCGCCCAGGTCGCCGGCGCCTCGGGCTTCCGCAACGCCGATCGCCTCGCCGCCGTCTTCCGCGCGAACACCGGCCTCACCCCCTCGGCCTATCGCGATCGCTTTCGGCAACATTGACACGGTTCCCTTTCCGCAGTGCCCCATGAAGCGCCGCGGCTCCGCCGCGCTGCCCGAGTCGCTCACCTGCGCCTCACGCGCCGCCCCATCGCCCCCGCGGCGCTGCATAGCCCGAACAGCACCACCAGCACGGCCACCACGCACGCCCCCGGGCTCAGCCGGCCGACCTGCAAGGCCACCGCCAGCCCGCCGACCGCGCCGAGCAAGCCCACCGCCGCGGCGGCGAGCATCACCGGCCCCAGGGCCCGGGACATCTGCATCGCCGCGGCGCCGGGGATCACCAGCAACGCGCTGACGAGGATGAACCCCACCATCTTCATCGCCAGCACCACGACCACGGCGAGCATCACCAGCAGCAGGTAGTACATCGCGCCGGTGCGGACACCGAAGGCGCGGCTGGCGGGCTCGTCGAAGCAGAAGAAGATCAGCTCCTTGAACACCGCCGCGCCCACCGCGATCACCGCCGCGGCCAACCCCACGGCCAGCCACATCCCGCCGGCGCCCACGGTCCACGGCGAGCCGAACAGCAGCGTCTCCCACGCCACGCCGAACGTCGGCGGGTCGAACGTCTGGCGATACCACGCATGGTTGACCATCACCAGTCGCAGGTTCTGCATCAGCACGCCCAGCGCCATGCCCGCGACCAGGACGATGCCGATCGCCGCGTCGGCCTCCATCCGCCGGCGGCGCACCAGGTAGCCGATGCCCAACGCCGTGGCCAGGCAGAAGCCCAGCACCGCCAGCTCCTGCATCGCGCCGGTCAGCCCGACGAACAGCGCCAGGCCGTACCCGCCGAACCCCGCGTGGCTCACGCCCTGGCCGATGAACGCCATGCGCTTGAGCACGACCAGCACGCTCAGCAGCGAGCAGACCGCCGCGACCGCCGCGACGGCGATCACCGCGTGCCGCTCGATGTCCATCGCCGGGTCCAGCCAGATGTCGAGGATCATGGGCATGATGCAGCGTCGATCGTAACGTGGATCGGTGGATCGGTGAATTGGTTGATCGGTGGATCGGTTGGTTCGTTGACCCGTTGATTCGTCAATCCATCTTTCCAAGCCCGCGTCTGAGCGGGCGCGTCCTCTGTAGCCCTTGGCGAAAGAGGATCTCCGAGCGAAGACCGGGATGGGCCGGTTTCCCGATCCTCGATCGCCGAACCGCCCCGCGCGCCAGCACGACGCTGTCCGCCCCCGGGGGGGTCTTGCCTCTTCTTTCGCGGCAAACCGTGCTCTGGCCGCGGCTTACGCACCGGCCGGCCCCATGACCGCCCATGTCCGCCCGGCCAGGAGCCCGTGCCGGCGCGGGGCGATGGCCATCGCCGCCCCGCCGCCGCCGGCCGCGATCGGTCCCCGCGGCGGCCCGCGGCCGGCCCCGCGCCGGGGTGCGTTGGTTGGCAAGGCGCATCACTACAAGAGGCCGGCGCTCCGCAACGGCGCGCACCCGCCGGTCGCCGCACGGCCCGCCCCCACCGCCCGATATCGCCAAGTCTCTACGGGGCCGCCACTTGCGGCGGTGCAAGAAAATCTGCATTTCGCGCCAATGTGTCGCGACCACCAGCACGCCCGGCGCGCCACCGGCGTCAGCCCCCAAGAAAGCGCTCCACCCGCCGCGCCAGCCGTCGTCGCCGCCCAGGCACACCGCCGGCGCGCGCCAGGACGTCGCACCGACTCACGGGCCCACCAAGCCGCTCGCTCGCCTCGAAGCACGACCGGAAGACAATCCCACATGGCCGAAGGCGGCACCGAAAAGGCGATTCACCATGACAACCGTTCCTGACACCGTTTCTTCACCCGACAATCAGATCGTGCATCAGACCCGGAAGCGTCTGAATGGTGCGGAAGGCCGGCTCGATCTTCGCCCGGCGGTAGATGCACGCCACGCACTTGTATTTGCCCAGATAAATTGTGAGAATCGTTGCCATGTCGGGTCTCCTGTAAAAGAGTGTCTCGGAACGCTCCAATACGATTGGGAATATGATCCAGCATCCGAATGCTCACCGGGAGACCCGGCTTTTATAGTTTCTTTCTTTTTGGTTCATTCAAAGGAGAAGACAAATGGGGCACGAAACCACGAGCTTCGAATACCGCGGATTCACTATACGTCAGGTGTTCATCAAGTCTTCAACCGGCGGCGTCAGCCACTCTCATGGCACTCACGAGGTGACGAAGGGACAGTCGGAATACGTCCAATGGCAGATTTGGAAAGATGGTAAGGAGATTGCTTCAGCGGCTTCGGAGGATGAGGCCAAAGCGCAGGT
>CAZUHK010000024.1:979-1247 GCA_964620345.1 uncultured Planctomycetaceae bacterium | reverse complement strand
GCGTCGAGCGTTGACTTTGGACTGGTCCCGGCAAATGATATCGACACTGGTAGGTTTTGCGCGAGCATCTGTCTGTTGCTTCGATGTTTGCTCCTTCATCGCGAGGTAGCCCTAGACATGGCAAGATCGTTGGACATTCTTCTGCACCGACTGCGGGAAGCCGAGGATCGGGATGCGCAGGAGAATATTGCCGAAGCGATCGCGAATTGCGCCAGCGATGGCGGAAAGCTCACGTCCAGCGACGTGGAAGCACTGAGGAACTACCTGT
>CAZUHK010000024.1:0-969 GCA_964620345.1 uncultured Planctomycetaceae bacterium | reverse complement strand
GGTCAGCAGAGGCGGCGGCGGTCTTGCACGACGCGGTCCTTCGGCAACCCCCACGATTCCTACATGCAAACGCCTACCGTGGTTTCCTAAGCGGCCCCAAGCTCTACCATTGGTTCGTAAAGGCCCTGTCTGAATCAGATACAGTCGATGCTGCTAATGCTCTTGCGGAGATTGCGGCTGATGGCGGTGTAGACGTTCGAGTTCGGTCGGCTGCGATGTCTGCCCTGTCTGACATGTACGTTACAGGTGTACGCGACTCACCGCTTCTACGGGACGCCATCGAAGCACTGTCTATCTGGAGCGACAACGATGTTGCGGACGGTGCGATTCAACTCCTTGGCCGGATCGAAAGCTTGGTCTACACCGAGCCACCTATGGACAATGCTGATGTGGCTTTCGGCGATCCCAATGCTGAATACGCCCAAACCAAGGACGCAGATCCGACTGACTCCATCGATTGGCACGCCTTCAATCTACGAACCTATATCCAGTCTGCAATCCCGTACCGAATGGCGCGGACCAATCCGTTCGATTTCGAGAAGGTCATGGCAATGGCCTTCACTGAAGCCAACTACAGTGTCGAGCAGACGCCGAAGACGGGTGATTACGGCGCAGACCTGTTGATTGATCAAGGACACACACGGCGTGCGGTCCAACTCAAGCGGTATACCTCGGGACAAGCAATCGGCGTGCGAGATATCAATCAACTTGTTGGCGCTGCAGTGAGGTACGGGTGCGACCAGAAGCTCCTCACAACCACTTCTCGATTCACAGCGAAGGCGCAAGAGCATGCGGCGAAGCTCGACGTCGAGCTTTGGGATTGGCCCCAACTGCGGCGTTTCCTCGAGTCAATCGTTTCCAGCGCGAGATGACAAGGAATTGTGAAAGCCGGGTCTGGGTCTGCTGTTGAACGTTAGGATGCGGGGAGTCGAAACGTGCTCGAACTGCACGGAACGGGGCGGTTCGTAG
>CAZUHK010000023.1:0-24596 GCA_964620345.1 uncultured Planctomycetaceae bacterium | reverse complement strand
CCGCGTCAAACTAAAACGCCTATACCCGAATATCATGGAATGACGCGGCACTAGTATCGCATGACCGGCTGGCCAGCGATCCGCTCCGTTCCAGGATCCAAACCCCGAGCCCATCCGGTGACCGTCGGTACGAGCGAAGAATGCTGCTGCCTGAGGAATGGTCGATCCTTTACGCTTTCCTTCAAAGCTCGAATGCCGAAGACTGGAACGGCATTGTTCCAAGCGAAAGGCTATTGCTGTACGCCACGGCAATCCAGTCCGGCTTGCGTGCTGGGGAGATCCGTTCCCTGACGAAACGGAACCTGTTTCTCGACCGCAAGCCGCCATTCATCGTCGCCAAGGCTGCCGGCACCAAGAACCGCAAAGATGCTCGTCAGTACATCAAAGACGACCTGGCGATGACACTACGGGAACACGTCAGTAAGGGGCACAACGGTTCCAAGGTGTTCCGCCTGCCACGCCCCGATCAGATGGCGGAAATGCTGCGTGAGGACTTGGCAGGGGCGAGGGCTGCATGGCTTGCCGAGGCCGGGGTTGACGATGAGGAACATGAGCGTCGTCAGAACAGCGAAATGCTCATGGACCCCAACCACGCGGGGGAACGGCTGGATTTCCATTCGTTGCGTCATACGTGTGGAGCGTGGCTGGCGCTGGCCGGCGCCCATCCCAAGGCCGTCTAGACGGTCATGCGGCACGGCACGATCACACTCACCATGGACACCTACGGCCATCTGTTCCCGGGCCAGGAAGCCGAGACAGTGGCCCGCTTCCCGTCGATGGTGACCGACGGGGCCTCCGAAAGTCTCCACCATTTTCTCCACCACTCGAAAACCCCGGCTCGCCCTCGCGTGTCATCGACCGCCACAGACACTTCGCGAGATCCAACAGACAAGGATCGCCGTAAGTCCCGCCCAGTAAAGGACAAAGCCACCTGTTGTCATCAGGTGGCTTCGTCTGACTCGAAGTGGGCGGAGAAGGATTCGAACCTTCGAAGGCATACGCCAACAGATTTACAGTCTGTCCCCTTTGGCCGCTTGGGTATCCGCCCGCGAGGGAATCGGTGTTGCATTGTAGCCCCGTCGTCGGCGGTCGCAAGGCGACGGGGCTGAGTGTCGGGGTGAAGACATTTAGCCGATCCTCGCCGGTGGGCTCGGCGTTTGGCGCACGGCCCGTGGTGCGACTACCATTCCCGCCCACCCCGCACCCGGAGCCACGCGCATGCGCAGCAACGATCTCAAGCCCGGCATGGCCTTGAACATGGACGGCCAGCTTTACATCATCCGCAGCACCGAGCACGTCAAGCCCGGCAAGGGCCCGGCCTACGTGCAGGCCAAGCTCAAGAGCGTGGCCAGCGGCGCGGTCAGTGAAAAACGCTTCCGGGCCGGCGAAGACGTCGAACAGGTCAACCTCGACCGCCGCGAGATGGAGTACCTCTACACCGACGCCACCGGCCACGTCTTCATGGACCAGGAGACCTTCGACCAAGCCACCCTGCCGGACGATCTGGTCGGCGAGCAGATGGTCTACATCAAGCCCAACACCGTGATCAGCGTGCTGATGCACGATGGCAATCCGGTGTCGATGGACCTGCCGGCCGCGGTCGATCTGCAGGTGACCGAAACCGCCCCGCAGGTCAAGGGCGCCACGGCGACGAACCAGCTCAAGGAAGCGGAGCTGGAGACGGGCCTGAAGACCCGCGTGCCGCCGTTCATCGAGACCGGCGAGATGGTGCGGATCAACACCGAAGACGGCAGCTACATCGGGCGGGTCTGATCGATCAACTCGACCAGCCAGGGCCGCAGTTCCCCCGCGAGCGACTCGTCGCGCAGCGCCAGTTCGGCGATGCACTTGACGTAATCGAGCCGATTGCCGATGTCGAAGCGGGCGGCGCGCCACAGCAGCGCGTGCATGGGCTGGCGCGCGGCCAGGGCGTTCATCGAATCGGTCAGTTGAATCTCGCCGCCTTTGCCGGCCTTGGCTTCGGCCAGCTCATCGAAGATGTCGGGGGCAAAGACGTAGCGGCCGGCGATGGCGAGGTTGGTCGGCGCTTCGTCGACCGCGGGCTTTTCGATCAGCCGATGCAGGCGGTACAGGCGGGCGTCCTGCTCGGTCGGTTTGCCCTCGACGATGCCGTAGCGCGTGACCCACTCGCGCGGCACGCGACGGACGGCAACGACGCTGGAGCCGTGGCGCTCGTGCACCGCCAGCAACTGCGCCAGGCCCGCGGGCTTGCCGGCGTCGGGGGTGATGATCGTGTCGCCCAGCAGCACGGCGAACGGCTCGCCGGCCACCGCGTCTCGCGCCGTAAAGATCGCGTGGCCCAGGCCCTTCTGCTCGTGCTGGATGACGTACTCGATGCGAGCGCCTCGCGCGATGTCATGCACCCGTTGCAGCGCTTCATCCTTGCCGCGATCGTGCAGGAACGCTTCGAGCTGTGGGTCGTCGGCCAGGTGATCGCGCAGCGGCTGCTTGCCCTGGCTGATGACGATGATGAGGTGATCGATGCCGCTGGCGAGCGCTTCTTCGACGACGTACTGGATGACCGGCTTGTCGAGGACCGGCAGCATTTCCTTGGGCACGGCCTTGGTCGCCGGCAGCAGGCGCGTGCCGAAGCCCGCGGCGGGGATGACGGCCTTGCGCACACGGCTCACGGCATGACTTCCGGGACGATGACGTTGGCGTCGAGCTCGCGGTAGGCCGCGATGATGCGCTCCAGCCGCGCCGGGTCGCCATCGTAGCAGCCGACGACCGCCCCGCCGCTGCCGGCGAACTTCACCGCCGCGCCTTGCCTGCGCCCGGCGTCGACCAGTTGCTTGTTGCCCTCGCTGATCTGCATGATGCGGCAGCGCAGGTCGAAGTTGGCGTCCATCAGCGGGCCGATCTGATCACCCTTGCCCGCGACGATCAGGTCGCGGGCCTGCTGAGCGTAATCGGCGAACTGCGTGATCGCTTCGAGCACCTTCGGTTCGCCGCGGCGATAGCGGCCGCGCAGGTCGTTGTGCGGCACCTCGGTGCCCTCGGCCAGCAACGGGCGGTACGCCACGAACAGCGGCGGCAGCTTGGCCGGATCGATCGGCTCGTAATGGCCGAAGCCCTGCTTGTCCATCAACTGCTTGTCGAAGTCCATGAAGACGGCGTTTTCGTAGACCTGGATGACGCGGTCCTGCAGGCCCGCGCCGATGCCCAGTTCGTCCAGCTCGACGCTGAGGGCGAGGTTGGGCAGGATCGGCTTGGCGATCTGCACGCCGTAGAACGCCATCAGCGCCTTGATCGTCGCGGTGACGATCGCGCTGGAGCCGGCCAGGCCGACGCGAACCGGCACGTTGGTGTGGTACTCGATGGAGAAGTTGCGGCCGTCCAGCGGGATGCCCTGCTCGCTGCAGAAGTCGTGGAAGCGTTTGATCGCCGCCTTGATCAGCCGCAGCCCGCCGTAGTAACCGTTGAGCTGCACGTCGTTGATCAGGTCGGCGATGCCGGTGAAATCGCTGCGGTCGGACTCGTGGGGCAGGATGGTGAGCCGGGGCGATTCGAAGACGGTGACGGTCGCGCCGAAATTGCGGACGATCACGGAGAGCGTCTTGCCGAAGTAACCGTCGGAGGGGTTTCCGATCAGGCCGACGCGGGCATGGGCCTTGGCGTGGATGAGCATGCGGATGGTTCCCTTGTTCCTCTTGATCGGGGGCGGCCATTATACTGATCGGCTCAACTCAACGATCCGGTTAGGAGAGCGTGTTTTGGAATTTGATCAATCGCGTTACGACCACATGCACTACCGCCGCTGCGGGCGGAGCGGCCTGCTGCTGCCGGCGATCTCGCTGGGCTGCTGGAACAACTTCGGCGACCAAGCCGACCCGGACACCGCGCGTGCGATGTTGGGCCGGGCGTTCGACCTGGGCGTGACACACTTCGACCTGGCGAACAACTACGGCCCGCCGCCGGGCTCGGCCGAGACGAACGTCGGCCGCATCCTTCGCGAGGATTTCGCCGACCATCGCGATGAGCTGGTCATCTCCAACAAAGCCGGCTACCGGATGTGGCCCGGGCCGTACGGCGAGTTCGGCTCGCGCAAGTACGTGATCGCCAGTTGCGATCAATCGCTCAAGCGGATGGGGCTGGCGTATTTCGACATTTTCTATTCGCACCGGTTCGATGCGAACACCCCGCTGGAGGAAACGATCGGCGCGCTGGACACGCTGGTCCGCCACGGCAAGGCGCTGTACGTGGGCATCAGCAGCTACAGCGCGGCCAAGACGGTCGAGGCGGCGAAGATCGCCCGCGAGATGAACACGCCGCTGATCATCCATCAGCCCAGCTACAACCTGTTCAACCGACGGATCGAGACCGATCTGATCGACGACGCCGAGCGTCTGGGCTTGGGCATCATCGCGTTCTGCCCGCTGGCCCAGGGGATGCTGACCAACAAGTACCTCGAAGGGGTGCCCGAAAACTCGCGCGCGGCCAATCCGCACGGCACGCTTCAGACCGAGCACATCACCCAGCAAATCGTTGCCAAGGTGCGGCGGCTGAACGACATCGCCGCCGGGCGCGATCAGAGCATGGCGCAGATGGCGCTGGCGTGGGTGCTCCGCGACGCGCGGGTGAGCAGCGCCCTGATCGGCGCCAGCCGACCCGAGCAGATCCAGGAGAACGTCGCGGCGCTGGGCAACCTCACGTTCAGCGATCAGGAACTGGCACGAATCGACCAGATCATGGCGACGTAGACGAACGCGCCAGCGACGCCCGCGCCCCGCTGAGGCCCCGACGCCATTCCACATAGGCGTACGGCACCCCGAGTCGCCGATGCATCGCGCGAAGCTCGGCCAAATGGCGCTCGTAAAGGTCGTTCTGCCAGCCCTGCGCGGACGGATCGCAGAAGAAAACCCGACAGCCCAGCGGCCGCAGCGCGTGGGTCGTACACAGCTTGTCAATCTGAAACGGGCAACCGTCCATCGCCGGCAGTTCGGCAGCGGCCAGTCGTGCGCGACCCGCGGTGTCGAGCTGTTGCACGAGCCAGGCGATCTCCAGGCCCGTCGCGTAGAGTCGATGGCCGTAGGTATCGAACGAGCAGCACTTGCCGCTGAGCCAGCATGTGGGGCCGCGGGATCGGATGTCCGCGTCGAGGCGTTGGTAAAAGTCGATCAGCGCGGCGTGGACATCGTCTCGGCCGGCCGCGGCGAACCACTGGCCCCAGGCCGCGCGCTCACTCATCGGTCGCATCCCGTCGGATGCGGATCTGCTGGATCGGTACGAATGTGCCTTCGCCTTCCAGGCCGCGCCGCATGCCCGGACACGTCCGCGCCGCCTGAAGATAATGTTCGGGGCTGGCCAGGTTCTCCGGCCAGAACGGCCAGGTGCGGCACTGCATCGGGCGCACCGGATAGATCGAGCAGCCGGCCTTGCCATCGGCGTCGCGCGTAAGAAAAACGCAGTCGTAGCCGAACTTCGTCTTGTTCTCCCCCAGCGAGCGCCGGCCGCGCACGGTCCGGGCGTACCGGCGCTCGAACTGCGCGACGCTGATGCCCAGATGCGCGGCGATACGCTCGGCCTCGTCGGGGGTGTACCAGACGAAGCCGGTCGGTCCGGTGCAGCAGTTGCCGCACTGCGTACACGAAAAGCGCAGCCCCTCGGCGTACCACTCGCCCAGCACGGTGTCATCGCGTCCCATGTTTACATCTTACCGGCGAGCACGCCGATGTGTTCACTCACGCACCGCGCCAGGGCGTTCAGGTCGTAGCCGCCTTCCAGCACGCTCACGACCCGGCCCTCGCAGTGCGCCGCCGCGGCCTGCTTGAGCTGCTGGGCCATCCACACGAAGCCCTTGTACGTCATCGTCAGCCCGCCCAGCGGGTCGGACTCGATCGCGTCGAACCCCGCGCTGATCAGCAGGAACTGCGGCTTGTACTCCGCGAGCTTGGGCAGGAACGTTTGGGTGAAGATGTCGTGCGCGACCGCGTCGCCGCTGCCGGGCATCATCGGGCAGTTGACGGTGTAGCCCAGCCCATCGCCCGAGCCGCGCTCGTGCTCGTAGCCGGTGCCGGGGAACTGGAACTTGGGATGTTCGTGGCAACTCATAAACAGCACATCGGCCCGGTCCTCAAAGCTGTGCTGCGTGCCGTTGCCGTGGTGTACGTCGAAGTCGATGATCGCAATGCGCTTGAACTGGTGCGTGTCGATCAGGTGCTCGGCGGCAATGGCGATGTTGTTGAACAGGCAAAAGCCCATCGCCCGCTTGTGCTCGGCGTGGTGGCCCGGCGGGCGCACGGCACAAAAGGCGTGATCCACCTTGCCGGCCATGACCTGGTCCACCGCCTGCATCACGCCGCCGGCCGCGAGCAGCGCGATGTCGTAACTGGCCTTGCAGATCGGTGAGTCGGGCGAATCCATGAAGGCCTGGCCCTGAGCGCACGCTTGCCGCACGCGCTGGATGTAGTCTGTGTCGTGTACCCGGCCGATCGCGTCGATCGTCGCGTTCTTCGGCTCAATCCGCGTCAGTTTCTCCAGCCAGCCGTCGGCTTGGAGGCGCTTGTGAATCGCCGCCAACCGCGCGGGGCGCTCGGGGTGCGTGGGGCCGGTCTCATGCTTCGCAAAACGATCGTCGTGTACCAGTCCGACTGCCATAGTACACAGTCTACCCGTTCGGCTTGGCCGTCGCGCCTCGCGGGAGGCGATGGTATGATCAGTCTATGAACTGGGACGCGGTGCAGATCGTTGAAGCGGTCGCGGGCGAGCTGCAGGGCCGCGCCGCGGCGGACGACCTGGAGCAGGCGGTCTACAGCATCGACGCGCTCGACGAGCTGGGCCTGCACCCGCTGATTCAGCGGGGCCTGCGCACCGCGGGCTTCGGCGTCTGGCCCGAGCAGCGCTACCCCGCGGACCGCACGCGCCGGCGTCGCAGCGAAGGCAAGCGGTGCGACGTGGTGCTCACGGCCGACGATCGGCCGCTGCTGGAGCCCGACGCCGAGGCGACGCTGTTCGCCGACGAGCGAGCGGTGCCGCTGGAGGCGGCGTTCTGGCTGGAGATCAAGACCGTCGCGCAGTTCACCACCGAAGGACCGTTCGGCGGGTACTCGGGCGAACTGCTTCAGCCGGTGACCCACGATGTCAAGAAGATGGCCCGGGATCCGTGGCTGTTTCACGCCGGGCTTTTGCTGGTGCTGTTTACCGCCGACCAGATGGTCGCCGAGCACGACCTGCGGACATGGGAGCGGCGGGCGCTGGACCGCGGCTACGCGGTGGCCCCGCCGGTGATCCGCGCTTTCGAGATCAACGACCGCCTGGGCAACGGCTGCTGCAGCGCGGCGCTGTTCCCCGTGCGGCGGCTGTGATCATAAGCTTGCGGCGATCGTGACAAAGTCCGATGGTCTGATGATCCGGGTGCCCCGAAACGACTTGAGCACCAACAGGTCGTCATCGCCGGTGACGATCAGATCGGCGCTCGCCGCGGCCGCGGTGCCCAGTACGTGCACATCATCCGGGTCTCGGCAGCAGTCACCGGGAACCTGCGCGGGTTCAACCACATGGACCAGCGGCATCAACTCCGAGCTTACCGATCGGACACGATCGGCATGCGCCGCGAGCTTGGTCGCGAACTTCTCCGCGACCTCATCAAGGATGGCTGGGCAAACATATGCATCGTGACGACCCGCGGCCAATCGCAGAACCTCGCGACACCGTCCCTCGGTCAAGAGCGCCGCGATGATAACGTTGGCGTCGAGGACGATCCTCACGATGGCCAGTTCAGAATATCGTCTTCGGTGATGCCCATCTCTGCGGCCCGCCGCCTCAGCGGCTCGACCTCCGCCTCCAGCCGCTGCCAGGCGAGTGATCCACGCACGACCTCGGCCGCGGCCTCGTCACACGAAATGCCTCGGTCGCGCGCCAGCTTCTTGACCTCGGCCAGATCGCGGTCACTTAGATGGATGGTGAATGCTTCGCCCATGACCCGCCATTATACCCGGTCCTTGGGCGTGACCGCTCGGCTGATCTTCAAGGCGCGCTTGCCCTTGAACTGGCCGAGGTTGGCCAGGAACTTCTTGCGGCCTTCGATGCCCAGCACGACCGGACGGGTCGCGAGCTTGTCGGTGACGATCAGGTCGCCCGGCGCCATGTTCAACAGGTCGCCGACGGTGATGGTCGTCTCGGCGAGGATGCCGCCGGCGGTCAGCGGGGCGCGGTCGAGCTTGGTTTTGAGCCGGCCGCGCAGGTGCTGCGTGGACTGGCCGCGGCCGTAGGAATGCCACGACTGGCTGGTGAGTTTGTCGATGATCGCCTCGATGGCGTTGAACGGGATGCACAGCGACATCGTGCCGGCCCGGCCGCCCATCTTCAGCTCGAAGCCGACCACGACCACCACCTCATTGGGCGGGACGATCTGAATGAACTGCGGGTTGCTCTCGCTCTGTTCGAGCTTGAACTGCACCGGGTGCAGGCCCGCCCACGCCTCGGTCAGCGCCGTCATCGCCCGGTCGGTGATCTTGCTCACCAGCCGGCACTCGATCACCGTCAGCGGCCGCTGGGGGATGAACAATTCCGCGTTGGAGCCGCCCATCAACCGATCGATGATCGGGTAGATGATCAGCGGGCTGAGCTCGAGGCACATCTGCCCGTCCAGCGGCTCGCAAGTGAGCAGGTTGAAGCAGGTCGGGTTGGGCAGGGAGTGAATGAACTCGCCATAGGTCAACTGCTCGATGCGGGCGACCTTGACCTCGACGATCGTGCGCAAAAAGCCCGACAGCGAGGCACCCAGGTTCCGCCCGAAGCCCTCGTGCAAGGTTTCCAGCGAGCGCATCTGGTCTTTGCTGACGCGCTCGGGTCGCTTGAAATCGTACGGCTTGACCTCGACCGGCCCCCGCCTGGCCCGATCGGCGGTGCTGAAGACCTCGACCGAATCGCCATCGGTCGTTTCGAGCGTCTGCCCATCGACGGCCTGCAACAGCGCATCGACTTCCTGCTGGTCGAGAACATCGGCCATGTCGGGTTTATCGGACAGGCCCGCGGGCGGGCTTGAGGGC
This sequence comes from uncultured Planctomycetaceae bacterium, assembly GCA_964620345.1. Lineage (GTDB taxonomy): Bacteria > Planctomycetota > Phycisphaerae > Phycisphaerales > Zrk34 > CAZUHK01. The sequence continues at coordinate 15,585 of CAZUHK010000023.1, read as the reverse complement.
TTTGCCCTGGTGGAAAACGTTGACCGGGCCCGCGAGCCGGGCCATGATGTCGACAGTCGTGACCCAGGAGCGTGCTGCATGGACATCCCCGCGCGGTTGAGCGCGCTGTACATCACATTGCCCGCCCCGCCGCGGCCGATCGCGTCGTACGTGCCGGCGGTCGAAGCCGGCGGCATCCTCTACGTCAGCGGGCAGTTGCCGCTGCGCGACGGCGAGCTGATGGCCGAAGGCAAGGTGCCCTCGCCCGTGAAGATCGCCGAGGCGACCGCGGCGGCGCGGCAATGCGTGATCAACGCCCTGGCGGTCGTGGCCGACTACCTCGGTGGCGACTGGTCGCGGTTCGAGCGGATCGTCCGCGTGGGCGTGTTCGTCCAAAGCGCCGAGCAGTTCGGCAAGCAGTCGGAGGTGGCCAACGGCGCCAGCGACCTGCTCATGGATATTTTCGGTGAGGCCGGCAAGCATGCGCGGGCGGCGGTCGGCGTCAATGCCCTGCCGCTCAACGCCGCGGTCGAGGTCGAGCTCAGCGTTGGCCTGCGGTGAGCCGCCCGGCCTGCCGCGCCATGTCGATCAACCGCTCGGCCGACTGGTAGCCCACGACCCGCTGCGGCGCGGCGTTGGTCAGCAGTTCGCCGTCGGCCGCGACAAACATCATCGTCGGAATCGATTCCACGCCGTACCGCTGGGCCAGCGCCCGCTGCTTGTCCGTATCGACGTACACCGGTACCACTTGGCCGTTGACCGCCTCGGCCACGTCGGCGCGCGGCCAGACTTCACGCTTCATCTGCTTGCACGGCGGGCACCAGTCGGCGGTGAAATACAGCAGCATCGGTTTGCCCCGGTCGGCCGCGGTCTGCCGGGCCGCCTCGTAGTCCGTGACCCAGGCGATGTCGTTGGCCGGCGTGCGCTGCGAGAACCAGAACACCCCCACGAACATCGCGATCAGCGCCACCACCACGAGCGTCTGGATGAAGCCGGGCCGGGTCATGTGAGGATCGCCACGATTGCGAGGATGATGTTGAGCACGATGCTGCCGACCGCGACCCAGAAGATCGGCTGCTCCAAGAGCGGCTTGGCCGGGGCGCCGGCCTGCTGATCGCCCAGCTCGACGCCGCCCTCTTCCAGCCCCGCCAATTGAGAGACCTCGAACTTCTTGCGCGCCTGCCGCGGCGGCTCGCCCCCGGCCACCGCTTCGAGGTCGGCCAGCAGGTCACCGGTCGAGGCGTAGCGTTCGTTGCGATCCTTGGCCATCATCACCTCGATGATCTCGCACACACCTTGGGAGAGGTCGGGGTTGATGTGATCCGGCGGGGTCAGCGGCTGCTTGAGGTGCTTGTGCATGACCGTCGAGGGGTTGGGCCCGTCGAACGGCACCTTGCCGGTGAGCATGTGGTAGAACGTCGCGCCCAGGCCGTAGATGTCGGCGCGGAAATCGATGTCGATTTCGCCGCGGACCTGCTCGGGGCTGATGTAGTACGGCGTGCCGAAGGCCTTGCCCGCCTCGGCCTCGGCGGCCTCGACATCGGTCACCTGCCGGGCCAGGCCCATGTCGGCCAGCTTCGCCGTGCCCTGCTTGGTGATCATGATGTTCTTGGGCTTCACGTCGCGGTGCATGAAGCCCTTGCAGTGCGCGTGTTCCAGCGCCCGAGCGATCTGGATGATGATCTTCAGCGCCTCGGCCTCGTCGTACTTGCCGTGCTCGACGAGGTGGTCGTACACCATCGAGCCCTCGACGTATTCCATCACGAAGTAATGGAAGTCGCCGGCCTTGCCCACGTCGATCGCCTGGACGATGTTGGGGTGGTTGAGCTTGGCCGCGGCCCGGCCCTCGGCGTAGAACCGCTCGACGAAGCCCGGGTCGGTCATGTACTTCTTGGGCAGCACCTTGATCGCCACCGTCCGGTCCAGCGAGACCTGCTTGGCCTCGAACACGCTGGCCATCGCCCCCGCGCCGAGCTTGCGCACGATCTGGTAGCCGGGAATCTGCTGGTTGGACTTCTTGGCCTCGACCGACTGCCGCACGCGGCTCATCTGCTTCTGCGTCACCAGGCCCTGGTCCACAAGCCGTTCACCCAGCGACTTGCCCGCGGCGCTTTGCTCAGCAAGCTCGCGCACCTCGTCCTCGGTGGCCAAGCCCATCTCGACCACGGTGCGGCCGAGAATGCTGTCGGTGTTGCTGATCGCCTGTTCGGCCATGCACGACGCCTTGTTGCGAAGGACCGGCGGCCGGCGACGAACCCGGCCAAGCAGTGGACGTAAGAGACTAGACCTGTGCCCAACCACTGTCAATCTTTGGATCGGCAAGGGCGGCACTTGACATGACCACCGGCTTTCGCGCCTATTGTCGTGTTCCAATGGTTCGCAGGGAAGCCGAATGATCCAGGCACGACAGTTGACCAAGTGGTACGGCCCGACGCTGGCGCTGGACGCGATCGATCTGGACGTCGACCGCGGCCGCATCGTCGGCTTCCTCGGGCCCAACGGGGCCGGCAAGTCCACCGCCATCCGCATCATCACCGGCTACATGCCGCCCACCCGCGGCTCGGCGAGCGTCGACGGCCAAGATGTGGTCACCGATTCCCATGCCGTGCGTTCACGCATCGGCTACATGCCCGAAAACACCCCGCTGTACCCCGAGATGCGGGTCGACGAACACCTGCACTACTTCGGCAAGCTGCACGGCCTGCCGCGCAAGGCCCGCACGGCACGCATCGACGCCCTGGCCGACCGGTGCGGCCTGACCGCGATCCGACGCCGACCCGTCGGGCAATTGTCCAAGGGCAATCGCCAGCGCGTCGGGCTGGCCCAGGCGATGTTGCACGACCCGCCGGTGCTGATCCTCGATGAACCGACGGCCGGCCTCGACCCGGCGCAGATCACCGCGGTGCGCCAACTGATTCGCGACATGGCCGGCACGAAAACCGTGTTGCTCTCGACGCACATCCTGCCGGAGGTCGAGAAGACCTGCCAGGACGTGGTCATCATCAACCGCGGGCGCATCGTCGCCCGGGGCACGCCCGACCAACTGCGCGCGAAGGTGCGCAGCGGCGGGCGGGTGATCGTCGAGGTTCAGGCCGGCGAGCAGGACGTGCGCAAGGCGCTCGAGGCGCTGGCCGCGGTCGGCACGGTGCAGACCGAATCGGCCGGGGGCTGGTGTACGGCCCGGATCGCCCCGAAGGACACCGAGGCCGACATCCGCCCCGCCCTGGGCAAGTGCATCGTCGAGCGCGGCTGGGTGCCGCGATCCATGCGCTACGAAGTCGGCTCGCTCGAGGAATACTTCATCCAGATCACCGCCACCGCCAACATCGAGGCGGCGTGAGCAAATGCCCTTAAGATCAATCCACAAAGTTCACCAAGTCACGAAGATCACAAAGCAAATGAATGTCTTTGTGTCTTCGAGTCTTCGGCGTCTTCGTGGCTGAATTCCATAGAAGCCCATGCGTAAGACACTGCACATCGCGAATCGGGAACTGGCGAGTTACTTTCTGTCGCCGATCGCTTACGTGGTGATCACGTTGTTCCTGTTGCTCAGTGGGTTGTTCTTTGTGAGCAACGTGTTCGCGGCGGACCAGCCGGCGGAGCTGCGGTACTGGTTTGCGCCGATCATCTTCGTGCTCATCGCGATCACGCCGGCGATCAGCATGCGGCTGATGAGCGAGGAGCTGCGCAGCGGGACGATCGAGCCGCTGCTGACCGCGCCGGTGAGCGACACGCAGGTGATCGTGGGCAAGTGGCTTGGGGCGTGGACGTTTTTCGCGGTGGTGCTGCTGCCGACGCTGGCGTACGTGGCGGTGCTGGAGATATGGGCCGACCCGGACCTCGGGCCGCTGGTGTCCGGCTACATCGGGCTGCTGCTGGTCGGCGGGATGTACCTGGCGATCGGCACGTTCGCCAGCGTGCTGTCGCGCAACCAGATCATCGCGTTCATCGTGACGGTGTTCATCATTCTCTTTTTCACCGTGGCGATGTGGATCCTGCCGCAATATCTGCCGCAGCGCCTGGCGCAGGCCGCGGCGTTTGTCAACGTGAACAACCAGTACGAGGATTTTGCCAAGGGCCTGATCGACGTGAGCAACATCACGTATTTCCTGGGCGGCATCGCGCTGTTCCTGGTGATGGCGATCAAGGCCCTGGAGAGCCGCAAGTGGCGGTGAGAAGCATCACGGATTTCGGATCGCGGATTGCCGAATGAATCAGACGCAGCAGAACAAGACGCCCAACCAGTGGCAGCGCCGCATCGCGTACGGCACGAACGTGGCGGTGCTGTTGATCGCGGTGCTTGCGATCGTGGTGCTGGTCAACTGGCTGGCGGTGCGTAAGGCCGGCCAGTGGCCGGGCACGCGCATCGACATGACCGCCAGCCGCAAGTACACCCTCAGCGAGCAGACCGAGAAGCTGCTGGCCTCGCTTGAGCGGGATCTGCGCATCGTGACCGTGTTCGCCTCGGGCATGCGGCTGGAGCCGACCACCGCGAAGATGATCGAGGACTTTGAAGACCTGCTGGGCGAGTACGCGCTGCGCGGCGGGGCGAAGATCACGGTCGATCAGGTCGATGCGAACGACATCGAAGCGGTCGAGGCGTTTCTCGCCGAGGTGCGCGGTTTGTACGAGGAGCCGACACAGACCGCCGACGCGGCGATCGACCGGGCCATCGACACGTTTGCCCGGATCAAACAGTTTGCCAACGCCCAGTCGACTTACCTGCTGCAGCGGTTGCCCGGGGTGCAAAAGGTCAGCGAAGGCGCGGCGACGAACACGCAGACCCTCGCCCGCTCGCTGGCCAGCGCCCCGGTGAACATGCAGCTCGATGAAGCGCTCTCCCGTGTCGCGGCGATCAAGGAACAGCCGCTGCCGGCCTACGAGGAGGCGATCGACCTGGTCCGCCAGCCGATCGACAACCTCAAGGCCGGGCTGACCGAGATCCGCAAGGGCACGGCCGACTACGTCGGCGACGACGCCGACCCAGCCGTGCGCGAAACGTTCACCGCGTTCCGCAAGGCCGCGGCCGAGATGCTCAGCCGGCTGGAGGACGCGCTTGCGCAACTCGATGCGGTCGATCTTGCCGACTACAACGCCGTGCGCAAGAGCGTGCTGGGCGCCAACACCGTCGCGGTGATGAGTGATACGGCGATGACCACGCTCGAGCTGGCCGACGTTTATTCCACGCCCGAATCCGACGACGGCTCGACCGAGCAACGGTTCCGCGGCGAGGAGGCGGTGACCGGCGCGATCCTTTCGCTGACGCTGGACAACCCGCCGCTGGTGGTGTTCGTCACCGCCGGGCCGCAGCCGGCCATCGGGCCGCGCGGCACCTACGGCCACGTGGCCGACCGGCTGCTGAAGATGAACTTCGAGGTGACCGAGTGGTTCCCCGGCGGCCGACAGACGCAGTTCGGCCCGATGCCCGCCGGCGAACGCCCGCAGCCCGATGAAGGCCAGCCGGTCGTCTGGATTTTCGTGCCCAGCGAACAGTTCGATCCGTCGGCTTTTGCCGTCGATCAGGCGCTGGCCGAGACGATCGCGTCCGGCGAGCCATTCCTCCTGCCCGTGGCGCGGCGGCCGATGAGCATGCCCAACCCCGAAGACCCGCTGGCCACGATCGCGCAGAAGTTCGGCATCACCGCCGAGCCGACGCACCTGGTGCTCAGCACGCGCGTCGGCCAGGACGGCCAAGTGCTTCCGACCAGCGCGATCCGCACCACGCGATGGACCGACGATCACCCGATCGCGCAGTCGCTGGCGGGCCGATCGATCCTCGCCGGCGCGGTGGTGCAGTTGACGGTCGACGCCGGCGCGACCGAGGCCGAGGGCTGGCCCCTGGTACACACGGACGACGCGGCCTGGGCCGAGCACGACTGGATGGACCAGAGCGCCTGGCCGCAGCACGATCCGCAAACCGAAGACGCCGGGCCGTTTCCCATCGCCGTCGCCGCAGAGGCCCAGGCCGATGGCCAGCGCATGGTGATGTTCGCCGACAGTCAACTGGTCACCAACCAGATGGTCCTGCGTGAACGCGCGGTGATCCAGGAAGGCGGCCTGGCGGTCGTCGAGGAGCTGGTGCTGCCGGGCAACGCCGAACTGTTCGCCAACAGCGTGTACTGGCTGACGGGCATGGATGAACTGATCGGCACGGGCGCTCAGTCGCAGGACATTCGGCGCATCGGCCGGATCACCGAGACCGATGGCCGGCTGGTCGGCTGGCTGCTGCTGGCCGGGCTGCCGCTGGCCACGCTCATCGCCGGAGCCGTCGTGGGATTGATTCGTCGCAAGTAAATCGCATGAACACTCGCACCACCTTCATCGTGTTGCTGATCGCGCTGGCGTTGGCCGGCTACTTCCTCGTAGTCGAACTGGGCTTGTGGGACAACGGCCCGCCGACCGATTCCAACGCCCGGCCCGGCGCGGGCGTCGCGCTGATCGACCAGGGCGACATCCCCGCCCAGGCGGCGCGGCAGCTCCGCATCGAACAGCCCGGTGAAGCCGACGCGGTGATCGAACGGATCGACGGCCGCTGGCGGCAGACTCAGCCGGTGCAATGGGCGCTGGAAGATCGGCCGGTCGAGCAACTGATCGACGCCGCCCTGCTGCTGGCCTACACGCGCAAGATCGACGACGCCTCCAAGGCCAAGGCCTACGGCCTGGCCCCGCCGCGCGCGACGATCACGCTGATGAGCGTGTTTCACGAGTACCGCGGCCGACGCTACGCGACCGAGCAATCGCTCAACCAGCGGCTCGACCAGATCCTCGAGGAGGAATATCCCTCGCCCGGACCGAACGACGGCGATGCCCCGGTCGACTTGGATGACAAGCGCGAGGCGTACCGCGAGCGGCTGTTGGCCCAGGTCGAGCGCGTCGAGGCCCAGCACACCATCAAGCTCGGCCGCACCAGCGCCGCGGGCCGGGCGTTCACGATGATCGGCGACGACCCGACGATCTACGTCACCGGCGCCCGCCTGCACGAGCTGCTGACCGACCGGGCCGTCGCGGACATGCGCCGCGCGTCGCTGCAACGCCTCGAACGCGAGCAACTGCGACGCATCGAACTGACCAACGAGCACGTGACGGCGACAATGCAACGCGACGAGCCGGCCTGGCGATTCACCGGCGAGCACGCCGGCCGCGTCAAGCCCGCGGCGATCAACGAACTGGTCGACGCGGTCAACGGCAGCTATGTGGAGCGGTTCGTCGCGGATCAGCCCGACGACCTGGCCGCGTTCGGTCTGGCCGAGCCGACGGTGAGGTTGACGCTGCACCCGCGCGACGCCGACGCCCAGCCGCACGTACTCACGATCGGCCAGCCCACCGACCTGGCCGGGGACAACCGCTTCGCGATGTGGGGCGGGCGACCGGTGGTGTTCACCGTGCCCGAATCCACGCTCGACAAGCTCGACGCGACGCTCGCCGAGCTGCGCGACGATCGGCTCACGCCCACGGCGCGCAACGATGTGAACGCGCTGACGATCGAACACGACGGCCGCACGCTCGAGGTGGTGCGCACCGCCGGGGTATGGTCATGGCATGACGATCAGCCGTTCGACGTCGAACCGGCGGCGGTGGATGAAGCGCTGACCGCGATCTTCAACACCCGCGCCACCTCGTCTGAGACCGGCTCGCCCGACGGCGAGCCGATGATGACCATCACCCTCGCGATCGAGGGCCGCGATGCCGATGAGGTGCTGCGCGTGTACCCCGGCGGGGAGGGTTCACGGCGGGTGCTGCGCCACGACGAGCCGGTCGCGGCGGTCGTTACTGCGGCCAAGCTCGCGGCGTTGGAACGGCCCGTAGTGGCCTACCGCGATCGCACCGTGCTGGACGTGCCCGAGGCGGACATCCGCTCGCTGGCCGTCGAACGCCGCAGCGGCCGATTCGCCGCGACGTTCACGATTCAGCGCGAAGGCGAAGATGCGCCCCTCGCCGGCGAGGGGCTGGACGATCGCGCCATCGCGATGCTCGCCAACGCCTTCTCGCCGCTGCGGGCCGTCGCGTGGCGCGACGCGGAGCTTGGCAACGTCGACGCCCGCATCACGATCACCACCGACAACGCGACGCACACAGTGCACATCGATCGCGACCAGAAGCTGGCGAAGATCGACGACCACGGCGTGTTCGAGTTGGCCACCGCGGCACTCGAATCGCTCACCGCCGAGCTTCGACCCCGCACGATGTTGGAGTGGTCGGTCGATCGGATCGCGTCGGTCCGCCGCGGCGAGCTGACGGTGAAGCGCGATTCGGAGGGCAATTTCACTACCGAAAGCGGTGATCTGCCCGAGGCCCAGTCGGGCAAGCTGTTCGACACGCTCGCCGGCCTGCGAGCCCAGCGGTTCACGAACATCGACGCCTACAAAATCGACCGCAACCACCCGACGGCCACGCTGACCATCACCTCGCACGACGGCGAGCAACACACGCTGCGGCTGTGGGCGCCGAGCACGAACGACTGGAACGACGCGGTCGCGCGGATCGACCAGGGGGCGTGGTTTACGCTGGACGGCGGGACGTTTGCGGTGCTCGCGGGGAGCGCGGCGGAGCCGCGGCGCTAAATGGGACGACGCTACCGAAACATCTTCAACTGATAGCGTTCGAGGTCGAGTTTGCCCATGGGGTTTTCGACATCGATGCGGTATTCGCCCGACCAGCACGCGGTGCAGTAGTGCCCCTTGGGCCGGCTGACGCACGAGAGCATGCCGTCGAGCGAGAGGAAGTGCAGCGAATCGACTTCGAGGAACTCGGCGATCTCTTCGACGCTGCGGTTGCGGGCGATGAGTTGGGCGGGGTCGGGAAAATCGATGCCGAAGTAGCAGCCGTGGCGGATCGGCGGGCAGGAGACGCGGAAGTGAATCTCCCTGGCTCCGGCGCGGCGGAGCTGGGCCATCTTGCCGCGCGTTGTCGTGCCCCGAACGATCGAATCGTCGACCACCACGATGCGCTTGTCGCGCACGATCTCTTCGACGACGTTGAGCTTGAGCTGCACGGCCAGCTTGCGCTGGGTCTGCGTGGGCTGGATGAACGTGCGGCCGACGTAGCGGTTGGGGACGATGCCCTCGCGGTACGGCAGGCCGCTGGCCCGGGCGTAGCCCAGCGCGGCCGATCGGCCCGAGTCGGGCATGGGGATCACGCAGTCGGCCTGGACGGGGCATTCCTCGGCCAGCTTCTCGCCGAGCTTCTCGCGCACCAGTTGCACCGTGTCGCCGAACACCTTGCTCGAAGGGTTGGCGAAGTACACGTGCTCGAAGATGCAGTGGGCCGGCGTGACCGATTCGCTGAACCGTCGGCTGCTCACGCCCGCGTCGGAGAGCGTGACGATCTCGCCCGGCTCGACCTCGCGCACCAGCGTCGCGCCCAGCGCGTCGAACGCGACCGACTCGCTGGCCACGCAGTCGAACCCGTCGGCCGTCTTGCCCAGCACCAGCGGCCGCCAGCCCCACGGGTCGCGCACCGCCTCGATCCGATCGGGCCGAATGATCACCAGCGAGTAGGCGCCCTGAAGATGCTGAAGCGCGTGGTACAGCGGGTCGGCCTTGCGCGCGTGGTTGGGCGTGGCCAGCAGGTGAAAGAGCACCTCGGTGTCGGTCGTGGTGTGAAAGATGTGGCCGTCGGCCTCGAACCGCTCGCGCAGCAGCGAAGCGTTGGCGATGTTGCCGTTGTGGGCCACCGCGATCTGGCCGCCGGAAAACTCCTGCATCAGCGGCTGGCAGTTGTTGATCCGCGTCGAGCCGGTCGTCGAGTAACGGTTGTGCCCGATCGCCGCCTTGCCGGCAAGCTGGTCCATCACGCGCGGCGGGAAGACCTCAGGCACCAGGCCCAGCCCGACATGCAGATCGAGCGAATCGCCATCGGTCACGGCGATGCCGGCCGACTCCTGCCCGCGGTGCTGCTGAGCGTAAAGCGCGTGGTATGTGCGTAGGGCGCTATCCGGGCACCCCCAGATGCCGAACACGCCGCATTTATCCTTCTTTTGGGGGGTATGCACCGCGCGTTCGCCCTGCCCGGCTGAACAAAGCCGCACGGTAGCCATCGCCGATGTGACGGTCAAGCGATCGGCGGCTAAGCTCAGCCAACCGCACGATCGCCGCAAGCCCAAGGAAACCGCGCGATGTCCGCCCGACCGTCCAGCGCCGCAAACGTGATTGTCATCGGATCGATCAACATGGATCTGGTGCTGCGTTGCGAGCGCATGCCCCGGCCCGGCGAAACGCTCGCGGGCCACGACATGTTCACCGCGCCCGGCGGCAAGGGGGCCAACCAGGCCGTGGCCGCCGCCCGGCTGGGCGCGCGGTGCCGCATGGTCGGCCGCGTCGGCGACGATGGCTTTGCCGATGAGTTGCTGGCCGGGCTCGAGCGGGCCGGCGTCGTGACCGACGCCGTCCACCCCACCGCCGACTGCTCCAGCGGCATCGCGGTCATCCACGTCGACGCCGCGGGTGAAAACGCCATCACCCTCGTGGCCGGCGCCAACGGCCAACTCAGCCCCGATGATATCACCCAGGCCCAGTCACTTATCGCCCAGGCCGACGTGATGCTGCTGCAGTTGGAAGTGCCCCTGCCCACGGTCTGCGCCGCGATGCGCCTGGCGCGGCGGCACGGGGTGATGAGCATCCTCGACCCCGCGCCCGCCCCCGCCACGGGCCTGCCCGATGAGCTGTTCGCCGTCGACCTGATCACGCCCAACCAGACCGAGGCCCAACTGCTGACCGGCGAACCGGTACACGGCGTGGCCGAGGCGAAGCTGGTCGCCGCTGAGCTGATCCGCCGCGGCGCCGGCCGGGCGGTCATCAAGCTCGGCGAGCACGGCGCGGTGGCCCTCGATGCCCACGGCGAGGTGATGCACACCCCCGCGTTCGCGGTCGACGTGGTTGACACCACCGCGGCCGGCGATGCGTTCACGGCGGCATTGGGCGTGGGCCTGGCGGAGAAAATGGCGCTGGCCGACGCGGTGCGACTGGCCTGCGCCGCAGGCGGGCTGGCCGCCGGCCAGCTCGGTGCCCAGCAAGCCATGCCCACCCGCGAGCAGGTCGACCGCCTGGGCCGGCGGGCTTGAGCGGAGCCGGCCCAATTCGGGGCCGATAACCGCCCGGCAACCGCCCCTCGGGCTAACACAACGTAAAAATACTTCACTTTTCGATTGACTAAGCCCCATGCGGTGCTATCTTTTGCGCATTGACAGCACGAAGGTCAGCGGCTGGGGACCGAATCCCAAACACTCGTCCGGGCCGTAATATCGACCTTCCACCCCGACCTTGGGGCGAACGCCCGGACACGAACCGTAAACACTGAAGCGGGGAAACCGCCGCTTGCGGTGCGCAGAGGTTGCAAACCAGTGGACAGGGACGACTTCAAACGCCAGGTGCTTCAATCGACCGACATCGTCCGGTTGATCGGCCAGCACATCGCCCTCAAGCCCAAGGGGCGGGAGATGGTGGCGCTTTGCCCGTTTCACGATGACAAGCGGCCGAGCATGCACGTGGTGCCTTCCAAGCAGATTTATAAGTGCTTCGCCTGCGGCGCCGGCGGCGATGCGTTCAGCTTCGTGATGAACTACCTGAAGATGAGCTTCCCCGAAGCCATCCGTCACCTCGCTGAGCAGGCCGGGCTGGCGGTGCCCGAGCACTTTTCCAACGCCGGCCAGACCGCCGGGGCTGAACAACGCAAGACGCTGGCCGAGGCCAACGAGGCCGCGGTGCGTTTCTTCCGCGCCCGTCTGACCGACGACGCCACCGGCAAGCTCGCCCGCGATTACCTGGCCGACCGCGGCATCGACGATTCGATGATCGAGCAATTCGCCATCGGCTACGCACCCGATGATTGGGACGCGCTGGCCCGTGGCATCCAGCAGCGCAAGCTCAACGCCGACTCGTTCGTGAAGGTCGGCCTGATCGCTCGACGCAACGACGGCTCGCTCTACGACCGCTTCCGCCATCGCCTGATCTTCCCGATCTTCGACGGCATCGGCCGGCCCATCGCCTTCGGCGGGCGCATCCTGGCCGGCTCCAACCTCGACGACCCCACCGCCGACGCCAAGTACGTCAACAGCCCCGAGAGCGAGTTGTTCAACAAGTCGGCCACGCTGTTCGGGCTGAACCTGGCCAAGCGGCCGATGATCAAGCAACGCACCGCGGTCATCGTCGAGGGGTATACCGACGTGATCGCCTGCCATCAACATGGCTTTGACAACGTGGTCGCGACGCTTGGCACGGCGCTGACGGCGCAGCACGCGGCGGAGCTTCGGCGTTACTGCGAGAAGGTCGTGCTGGTGTTCGACGCCGACGAGGCCGGGCAGAAGGCCGCCGACCGCGCGATGGAGGTGTTTTTCGGCGAGCCGATCGACGTGGCCATCGCCGTGCTGCCCGCCGGGATGGACCCGGCCGACCTGCTGGGCGCCGCCGATGGCCCCCGGCAGTGGAAGCAGGCGATCCAGACCGCCGACGACGCGATGGACTTTCACTTCCGCCGCATCCGCGATTCGTTCAACGCGGTGGACACGATCGCCGGCCGCCAGCGCATCGCCGAGGATTACCTGCGCACGCTGGTGCGGCTGGGCTTGCGTCAGCTCGAGCCGACCCGTCGGGGCATGGTGCTCCAACACCTGGCCGACCTGCTGCATCTGGACCTGGCCACCGTGGATCAGTTGATCCGCCAAGCCGCCGCCGCGCACCGACAGGCCGCACGACACCGCCCGGCGGATGAACCGATGAACGACGAGCCGGAGGATGCGCCGAGCTTGCGGCACCGGCTGGAGAAGCTGATCGTCGGCTGCGTGCTGGCCGATGCGTCGCTGTTTCACGCCGACATGCCCGACGGCCGGCCGCTCGACGAGACGGTGCCGCCCGGCGACCTGGCCCACCTGCCCACGCGGCGGCTGTACGAGCTGATCTACGATTGGCTGGCCGAGCACGATCGACTCGACACGGCCGACCTGCGTAGCATAAGCGATGACGAGCAGGTGCTGACGCTGGCGATGGACCTGCGGATGGACGTGGAACGCAAATGTGGTGAGGACGCCGGCCGCGTCGCCGAGCAGTTGCAGGCGGCGGTGCGGCGCTGGCGACAAATCTGCGCCGATGAGGCGTATACTGTCGGCCCCACCGACGAGGCCGCGGCCCCCCCTGACCAAGCACAGGACGAGATCAACCGCATCGCCCGCGCGTTCGAGCACGCCCGCGCCGCTCCATCGGCCGCCCGCGTGCCCAAGGCCCGGGCGTGAACCAGATGAACCACACACGCTGGACGTGACAGCGACGCGACCGGGCAACCGAGCAAAGCCGGCCGCTTAAGACGGCGGAAGCAAGACGTGGCAAGAACAAGCCCGACAGACGCCAGGAAGGTAACGCAATGACGACCGCACAATTGGATATCGTAACCCAGACGTTCCCCGAACCGGTTCAGGAGCTGATCGACCGGGGCACCGGCCGCGGCTGGCTGACTTACGACGACCTGAACAACACGCTGCCCGACGACTGGATCGAGCCGGAGAAGGTCGACGTGCTGCTGGTGCATCTGCACGAGCGGAACGTGAAGATCGTCGAGCCCAAGCACACCCCCCCGCCGTCGGCCAAGGTGGAGTTCGCCGAGGATGAGAAGCCACCGGTCACGGTGGACGGCGTGCTGCTCAGCCGCAAGGAAGTCGCCGCCGCGCTCGAAGAGGCCCTACAGGAAGCCGGCGCCAAGCGCATCGACGACCCGGTCCGCATGTACCTCACGCAGATGGGCGAGATCTCGCTGCTGACGCGCGCCGAGGAAATCCGCCTGGCCAAGAAGATCGAGCTGACCCGCATGATCTTCCGCCGCAAGGTGCTCGAGAACGACTACTCCGTGCAGCAGGCGGTGGACACGCTGGAGCTGGTGAACTGCGGCGAGCTGCCGTTCGACCGGACGATGAAGATCTCCACCGCCGAGGAAAACGCCAAAGAGAAGATCGCCGCTCGGATTCCGGTGAACCTGGTCACCATCCGCCGGCTGATCGAGCTCAACCGCGAGGCGTGGGAGAAGCTGGATACCCAGAAGCTCAAGCAGGCCGAGCGGACCCGGATCGAGCAGCAGATTACCCGCCGCCGGCGCAAGCTCGCCACGCTCGTCGAGGAGCTGTCGCTGCGGACCAGCCGCATCCAGCCCCTGCTGCACAAGCTGCGCAGCATCTGCAAGAAGATGGAGCAGTTGCAGAAGGACTTGAAGAAAGCCGAGCGATACCCCGACCGCTTCGACCCCGAAGACGTGATGGTGATGACCGAAGAGCTCGACGGCCTGCGCTCGCTGGTGCTGGCCGACCCCCAACAGATCCGCGCCCACCTCAACGATCTGGCCATCGTCTTCGAGGACTACGAGCAGGCCAAGCGCGACCTGTCCGGCGGGAACCTGCGCCTGGTCGTCTCCATCGCCAAGAAGTACCGCAACCGCGGCCTGTCGTTCCTGGACATCATCCAGGAAGGCAACACCGGCCTGATGCGCGCGGTCGACAAGTACGAGTACAAGCGCGGCTACAAGTTCAGCACCTACGCGACGTGGTGGATCCGCCAGGCGATCACCCGCGCGATCGCGGATCATGCTCGCACCATCCGCATCCCGGTGCACATGATCGAGACGATGAGCCGGCTGCGCAACATCTCCAAGGACCTGCTGCAGGAGTTCGGCCGCGAACCCACCGTCGAAGAGATCGCCAAGATCGCCGACATGTCCACCGCGGAGTGTCGGCGGGTGCTCAAGATCAGCCGCCACCCGATCTCGCTGGATCGGCCGGTCGGCGAATCCGAAGACAGCTACTTCGGCGACTTCATCGAGGACGAGCACACCGAGGCCCCGACCGAGACCGCCGGGCAGGAAATGCTCCGCGACCGCATCGAGGCGGTGCTCAAGACCCTGACCTACCGCGAACGCGAGATCATCAAGCTGCGTTACGGCCTGGGCGATGGGTACACATACACCCTTGAAGAGGTCGGCCGCATCTTCAAGGTCACCCGCGAGCGTGTCCGGCAGGTCGAAGCCAAGGCACTGCGTAAGCTGCAGCACCCCGTGCGGTCCCGCAAGCTCAAGGGCTTCCTCGACGGCACCGGCGAGCAGCTCGAAGAAGCCGCAGTGACCGCCGACGCCGACGCCGACGCCGAAACCGCCGAAGCCGTCGCCGAGGAATAATCGACGATCGAACAAACACCCAAGCCCATCCCATCGGGGTGGGCTTTTTTCGACGCCGGCAAAGCGGCATCCGATGCGTTGCCCCATGATCTGCCGGCCTGTAGGAAATGCGGTCTTTCCGGGATTATCGTGGGTACAGGTCCAATCCCCCGCAATGGAAGTCGATTGCCGTCTTGAAGTTTTCCGGGTTGCGGCCCCCCCCGCCAGGCGTTTGCTGGTCATGATCTTGCAGCCAAAAGGCGACGATCATGATGTTGGCCGTCAGGAAGACGCCGCCGATGATGGCGATGACGCGCAGTTTGCGAATGCCCAGAGTGATGGCGCACCTCCTTTGTGGCATCCCGCATAGCGCGAGGAGGGGTGAGGGCGCAAGGGCTATTTTGGCGATTCGTCATGGTCGGCGGCGGTGTAACCGTTCACGCCAATCGGGGGACGGGTTGGCCGGCGGTGTGGTGGGTGATG
>CAZUHK010000022.1:4736-24864 GCA_964620345.1 uncultured Planctomycetaceae bacterium | reverse complement strand
GCAAACAAACGTCCCTCTATAAAGGGCCGCGGTTCCGCCCCGGCGCGCGCCAGCGTGACCGGCCAACCCCCGGAATCGCCACTCACGCCCCGCCACCCCCGGTTCGCCGCGCACCGACCCGTCGCGGTTTTCAACCGGCCCGGCGCGCGCCGGGGCTTGGCGGAACCCGACCTCTGTATCCTTGGAATGCAGCGGCTACGCCGTCCGGGCCGCCGCTTCCTCGATGGCCTGCATCCGTTCGATGGTGCGGCGCAGCGCTTCGAGGACACGCGGGTAGTGCATCTTGTCGTCGTAGTTCAACTGACGACCACGGCGGTCCTTGAGCCACTTCTCGGCGACCGGGTAGCCGCCGATCTGAAACTGCCAGACCTGCGGCACGACGCCTTCGAAGTACTGTTCGGCGTTGATATAGACGCGACCATGGTCGCGGTGCGCTTCGAGCTTGACCGAGCCGACCTTGATCGGCTGAACGTCGTCGCCGGGCGTCGGCGGCGTGAACTTGTGACCTGCTCCCATTCGGTCGATTCGACGCTGTTGTCGGCGAGCCAGTCGTACTTTTCGGTACGCTTACCCCACAGATCGGCGTGGAAGATTCTGGCGGTCATGTATTCAGCTTGTTTTGTTTAACCGAAAAGTTCACGCCACCGCGGTCAGCACGTCTGCGAATTCATCGGGCCTGGACCAGTAAGCGATGTCGGACAGGTCGCCGACCAGTTGGAGCTGCTCCTCCGACCAGACATCGCTCGTGTCGTCGAACAGAGAGACGAATCGGACGCCTTCAGCGCCGACCTTGTAATGGCTAAGGTCGTACCACGAAGC
Organism: uncultured Planctomycetaceae bacterium; assembly: GCA_964620345.1. GTDB lineage: Bacteria > Planctomycetota > Phycisphaerae > Phycisphaerales > Zrk34 > CAZUHK01. The sequence continues at coordinate 24,045 of CAZUHK010000022.1, read as the reverse complement.
CAGGACGTGTTCGGCGAGTCGCTGGGCGGCGGAGCGGTTCCCGGTGGTCAGAACCTGCACGAATGAGGTGCGCTGGGGTGTTCGCGCGTGAAAGTCCACGGTCCACATGCCGCCTAACCGCCCCGGCAGTCGTTCGCCGCGTTGGTAAGGAATTCGCCGGTCTGACAAATATTCGGCGACTTCATCCGTTACGGACTGCACCGAGCGCGTCCGAAAAGTGAACCACAGGTCCGAGACCCGAACGGCCGACTGGCTCACCCGCTCAATCGCGGCAACCATCGCCTCATTGTTGTCATAACGGGCACAAAGCATTCCCTTAAAAAACTCGACGTCCAGTGTCAGGCACACGTCTTCGATTAAGCGCGTTTGCTTCGGTGAACGGCGGGATGCTGTGGATTGCGTGCGAAGCCACGCCGTCGTCTCACCCAAGTCAGACACTGTTCCCCCCCCGTTTTGTGAGTGGACATAGACATCCACCACATCCCCATCCGGATACAGCAAGGGCGTTCGCACCCGGATGTACTCGCCTTGTTGAGAGCACGTGTATAACTCCCTCAAGTGGTCTGCGATGTGATCACAAGGTGTTGCGCTCATGCGAACAACTCCGGCTGGTGGGGTGGCGGCGGCGACATGCTCCCACGATGCATGATAGCCGCCTCAGCGCAGAACTGCTTCCAAACCTCGGTCGGCTGGTCCGCGGGAGCGGTGATATCCTCTGGCTCATAGGCGAGCTTGTCGGCGGTGGCTTCTTCCCATTGATGCTTGTGCTTCTGTCCGACCAAACGCCGACCCGGGTTGCGATGTTCCTTCCCATGGTCCAAGCCGTAAATTCGCCCAACCTGTCGATGGATCAGGTGGTAGGAGGTTCGGGGTAAGAGAGGATTGTGATTGCCGGAAATGAATAGCGGCCACCCGCTGTCATTGAGCACCTCCGCGCGGAACACCCAGCAGGGAGAGTGGTCTTCATTTTCCTCCCAGACGATATCCCCCTCGATCCGCTTGGAGGAATCTTTCAGTATGGTCTGAAATTCGGTGTTACTCAGTGTCATTTTTGCTCACCGCCGAGGCCCGGGGGCAGTTTCACGTCAGCACCTCGTCGTGGACGAAGTGCAGGCGGATGCGCTTGGGCTTGGGCGGTTCATCGGTGAAGCGGCCTTCGACGGCGTCGGCGACCATAGCGCGCAGGTCGTCCAGATCGTCGCCCTGCGTGAAGATGCCGTAACGATGGCAGACGGCGCTGTAGCCGCAGTCCTCGACTTCCTGCTGGACGATGAAGACGATCTCATCGATGGGTTGATCGGTCACGGAGAACGCTCCTTTTGGGGCAGTTTGACCATCAAGCATATCGCCGTGCCCTGCTGGATGTCGAAGACATTCTGGTCGGGTTCGCCGTCGGGGGCGACTTCCTTCTTCTTGGCGTTGCCGTGCAGGTCGAGGATGTAGATTTCATCGAACGCCTGCATCAGCGACCATCGCATGCCGCGGAAGGTGGGGTTGTCGAGGTAGCGGCGACCCCCGCCGGGGTCAGCCGGGTTTGCGGGCGAGGTAGATCACGGCGATGCCGAAGGTCAGGGGGCGCAGGGAGACGTTGGCGAAGCCGGCGCCGGCCATGAGGGCCATCATCTGATCGCGGTCGATGAAGGTGTTGACCGACTGGGGCAGGTAGCGGTAGGCCCCGGAGGTGTCGCGGGCGATCAGCGCGGCGGTGCGGGGGAGGATGTGCCTGAAGTAGAAGTTGTACAGCCCGCGCAGCAGGGGGTTTCTGGGCAGGGAGAATTCGAGGATGGCCAGCCGGCCGCCGGGGCGGAGGATGCGGTTGAACTCGGCGATCGCGGCCGCGGGGTCGGCGACGTTGCGGATGCCAAAGGCGATCGAGACCACGTCGGCGGCGCGGTCGGCGATGGGCAGGCGCAGCGCATCGCCGTCGGCGAAGGCGAGGGGGCGTCTGGGTTTTCGATTTTCGATTTTCGATTTTCGCTCGGCCACCTCGAGCATTTCGTGCGTGAAGTCCAGGCCGATCACGCGACGGGCGCCGCGATCGGCGAAGGCCAGCGTCAGGTCGCCGGTGCCGCAGGCGATGTCGACGATGGTGTCGGTCGAACGGACATGGCACAGCGCCACGGTCCTGCGTCGCCAGGCCTGGTCTCGCCACAGCGAATGCACGCGGTTGTTCAGGTCGTAGCTGCGTGCGATGGCGGCGAACATGCGGCGGACCCGCCGGGCCTTGTCGGGCACGCGGTGGGGGTCGGCCAGCTTCTGCGGGTCCCAGGCGGGGGCGGTACGGGTTGGCGGCGGCGGGGTTTCGATGCGGGCATGGTAGGTCCGGCCGCGATTGAACGCATGCCCGGCGATTGTCGCTAGAATGGATGGACCACTCGAACGCTCCAGGGAGACATTGCCATGTTGAATCGTCGAATGTTCAGGCCGATGGTCGCGATGGTGCTGGCCGCGGTGGTTTGGGTGCCGGTGGTCGGTTGCTCGACCAACCCCGCGACGGGCCGGTCGCAGCTCAACGTGCTCAGCCGCGAGCAGGAGATCGCGATCGGCAGCGAGGCCGGGCCGGAGTTCCTCGAACAGGGCGGCGGCGAACTCAAAGACCCGGTCATCAACGAATACGTCGAGAACATCGGCCGGCGGATGGCGGCGATCAGTGAGTTTCCCGATCTGCCGTGGGCGTTTCATGTGATGGATTCGGAAGTGATCAACGCCTTTGCGCTGCCGGGGGGCAAGGTGTTTATCTCGCGCGGGTTGCTGGCGGAGATGACCAACGAAGCGCAGCTCGCGGGGGTGCTGGGCCACGAGATCGGCCACGTCACGGCGCGGCACGCGAACGACCGCTACGCCCAGCAGATCGCGGTGACGGGGCTGGTCGTCGGCGCGTCGGTGGCCGCGAGCCAATCGGACAGCGATGCGGTGCGGTACGGCGTGCCGGCGGGCACGGGCCTGGCCGGGACGCTGTGGACGCTGAGCTACGGGCGCAACCAGGAGCACGAATCCGACTCGCTGGGCCTGCGTTACATGACGCGGGTGGGGTACGACCCGATGGGCCAGGCGCAGGTGATGCGCATTTTGGACCAGGCCAGCGAGGGGCCGCGCCCGCCGGAGTTCCTTTCGACCCACCCCGAGCCGGGCAACCGGGCGGGCCGGCTGGAGCAGATCATCCAGCAGGAATACGCGCACACGCAGAACAACCCCAACTTCGTGCTCAACGCCCAGCGGTTCCAGACCACGGTGCTGGACCGGCTGGCCAAGCTCGCCCCGCCGCAGCACACGCGCGAGGAGCTGCAAGCGCAGAAGGAAAAGTTCGATCGATAGAGCATCTTTCGGCGACCCGTCGTGGGTGCCATACCTTGTCCCGAAGGGCAAGGTGTGATGCCGTCCGCACGCCCGCACACCTTGCCGCTAAAGCGGACAAGCTGTGGCACGCGACAGACGCGACGCAACGCTGCAACCTGCTGTAGCCGGGCGAGGCGTCTGAACACATCCGCCGGGGGCCTGCGACGCGTGCCCCTGGCGCCGCGGCGCCGGGCCGATGGCGTCTGTACGCCCCGCCGTGCCGGGCTTATACTGCGCCGCTTCGCACCGACCGCAACCGATCCCGGAGCATTCGAGGATGACCTTTTTCCGTAAGCACATGAAGCTGATCATGGCCGTGGGCGGATCGATCCTGATGGTGATCTTTCTGATCCCCCAGGCCGCGACCAGCTTGCAGGGCAGCCCGACGGACCGGCCGCTGGGCACGATCGGCCAGCGGGAGCTGACCATCGGCGACAAGCGTCGCGCCGCCGGCGAGCTGTCGGTCGTGCAGCGCGCGCTGAGCATGACCGAGCGGCGGCTTCGCGAGCAGGCCGCGAACCTCGGCGAAGATCAGCAGTCCGAGCAGCAGGCGCTGCAGCAAATGTTCCAGGGCGTGCAGCGCATGCGCGCGGGCCTGCCGAGCAACCGCAGGGGCGGCGGCGAGTCGGACCCGGCCATGGAATGGCTGCTGCTGACCGAAGAGGCGCGGCTGCACGGGCTGTACGCGAGTCGCGCCGAGCTCGACAGCATCCTCCGCACCCTGGGCATCAGCCCCGAGCAGATCGTCGCGCAACTGCTGGCCGACGGCGACCGCGGCGTGGGGCGCAACGGCGTGTACCAGGCGATGCGGCACTGGCAGATGATCGTCAAGCTCAAGCGCATGCTCAACGTCGACCCCCGCCCCACCGAGCCGCAGATGCGCCGCTTTGCCAAGCAGTTCGAGCTGATGAGTCTGGCCAACATGGGCCTGACCACCGGCGACCGGCTGAAGCTGCGGCTGGTCGGCATCCCGGCGAGCCATGCGACGGACCAGGCCGGCGAACCCAGCAAGGAAAACTTGCAGCGACTGTTCGACGACTACGCCGATGTGCCGCCGGGCGCCGGCGAGCCGTTCGGTTTGGGCTACCGCCTGCCCAACCGCGTGAAGCTGGAGTACATCGAGGTCAATCGCAACACGATCCACGACGACCTGCTGACGCGCACCTCGACGCGCGACCAGGCGATGAGCTGGCTGAACAAGCCGGCCAACGCGGCGCAGGTGCGCGAGGCGATCGTCGCGGCGCGGCAGGCCGAGGCCGAGAACGCCGAGGACGACGCCGACGACGCCCCGACCAACCCGCTGGCACAGATCGATCCGGCGAAGTGGGATGACATGCCGCTGGCCGAGCGGTTCGCCGCGGTCGAAGACATGCTCATGTCGCAGACGACCACTCGCCTGGCCGCGCAGAAGCAGCGCGAGATCCTCAACACGATCATGCAGCAACTCAACGCCCCGCTGGAGGATCTGCCGCGCAACGACCGGGGCTACATCGACCCCGACCGTGGCGCGATTCCGATGGTCGACCTTGAGAAAGTCGCGCTCGAGGTCAACGTCGCGCACGGCGTGCTGCCCAACTTTGTGCGGATGGAAGACCGCTGGCTGAGCATGCAGGACATCGCCGAGCTTTCGTTCTTCGGCGACGCGGTGGTGTACGTGCAGCGCGGCCGCGGCGGCGAGCCCGAGGGTGTCGAGGTGGCGCAGTACATTGCCTCGGCCCGCGCGTTCGCGCCGGCGCCCGACAACCAGCTCGCCCGGCGATTCAAGCTGCAGGCGCGCGTGCCGTCCGTGCCGGTCGAAACCGACCGCGGCCGGGCTTACGTCTTCCGCCTCATCGACACCGACCCGGCCCGCAAGCCCTACTCGCTGGACGAGGTGCGCGAGCAGGTCGTCGAAGACGCCCGCCGACTCGAGGCCTACCAAGCGCTTGAGCAAACCGCCCGGCGCGATTACCTGCCCATCGCCCGGACCGCCGGCCTCGAGCGGTTTATCGAATCGCTCGGCGAAACATTCGAGGTCAAAGAACCCGCCCCCTTCGCGCGGAAGATGATGCTGCAGTATCCCGGGCAGTTGCCGATGGAGCGCGAGCCGTTCATCACCGCGGTCGAAAGCCCCGGCGCGTTCGCCGACGCCGCGTTCGCCATGGCACAGCCGCTGATCGACGCAGGTGAGATGGACGACCTGTCGCCCGAGCAGCGCTTCGCCGTCCTGCCGATCGATCAGGAGCTCACGGTCTATCTGGTCGAACTGGTCGAATACCTGCCGCTGACCGCCGAGGATTACGCCGCGGCCCGGCCGGTGATCACCGACATCATGGCCACCCGCACGCTCATGCATTTGGGCGACCGGGCCGAAAACCCCTTCGCCCTCGACGCGATCAAGCGCCGCGTAGGTTTCGTCGAAGCCGACGAAGAAGAAGCCCCCGGCCCCGCGAGCAACGACGAGTCGCAAACCAGCGAAGACGACCGCGCGCCCGCGCCCGGCGAAGCTTCGGGCAACTGACCCCGTCGGCATCGCAACGGCCGGCCCGGCTCACCCCACGCTCGACCCGGCCGGCACCGGCTGGCCGGGCGCCAGCAGGACCACATCGCTCACCACTTCCCGCGCGTCGTCGCCTTCGCCCTCGGCCGTGGTCGCGCTGGCCGCCAGCAGCATGCCGTTGGATTCCTCGCCGCGGATCTGCCGCGGCGCGAGGTTCGTCACCACGACGATCTGCCGGCCCACCAGCTCCGCCGGCTCGTAAAACGCCTTGATCCCCGCACAAATCTGCCGCTTGCCCAGCGGGCCAAGATCGACCCGCAGCTTCAACAACCGGTCCGCATTGGGATGTGCCTCGGCCTGCTCGATCGTCGCGACCCGCAGGTCGAGCTTGAGAAAATCATCGAATGTTATTTCGGGTTTGGTTTGCATCGGTCACCTCGTTTGGTTCGTGAGTGGTCGATCATAGCACTTGCCGGGCGATGCGCCCCGGCGCGGCGGAGCCGCGTCGCTTCGTAGGGGCGCGGCCCGGCGCGCTATGAAGCGACGCGACTTCGTCGCGTTCTTCAATACCCCAACGGTGTCACCACGCGCCACCGCTGTGGCGCCAACCCCGCCTTGCCGGGGTTGGCCTCGACGTAGCGGATCACGATTCGCATGTGCTCATCATCCCAGATAAACGGGCACCAGTAGTTGCGCGCCCACGGCGACGGGGTGCGCTTGCCTTTCGCGAACGCCGCCAGCGGGTGACACCCCGCCACGTTCATCCGTCGGGTCATGCACGACTTGATGTGCGCCGCGATCTGATCGATCGGCCGTGCATGCCAGGCCGTCACCAGGTGGACGTGGTCGGGCAGAATCGCCATCGCGTGGATGGTGTACCCGCGGTCCTGCGCCGCGTCGGACACACCGTGCCCGGCCTCGCGGGCCCCAATGCCGTCGAGTCGCACCGGCGGATACTTGAGCAGACGCTTGGCCGCGAGGCGGGCCGCCTGATCGTGCGTCTCGGCCGCGAGCGATCGCGTGCTGTGGGTCTTTGTCGCACGCCCGGCGACGAGCAAATCGAAGCGGCGGATCACGTCCGACCACGAACCGCGCGGGTCATTGGGAAGCCAGAACCCGTAGCAGGTGAAGATGAAGTGGAAACCTCGGACGCGCATGATGTTCCCCCATGTCCAGGTGTCGGCCCCATCGAATCATACCCACGGGGCAAGGTATCCCGCAACGCGACGAAGTCGCGTCGCTTCACAGCGCGCCGATCCGCGCCGGCGCCGCGCCGAAACTCCCCTACGAAGCGACGCGACTTCGTCGCGCCGGGGCCTCATAGAATCACCCCATGATCGACACCGCGCTCAAGGAATGGAAGCTTGTCTGCGACCTGCTGCTCACCGGCGAGCTGGCGCTGCTGCTGCGCAAAGGCGGGATTCACGAGGTCGGCGGGCCCGGCGAGTTCAGCGTCGAGTACGACCGCTTCGCGTTGTACCCGACATTCGACCATCAAAACCCCGACATGCTCAAGCCGCGCTACGCCAAGCGGCTCACGAGCGACCCGGACCCCAAGCGCATCGCGATCGACGGCTACGCCGAGGTGGTCAAGGTCTGGGCGGTGCCGTCGCGCCCCGCGTTTGAGCGGCTCGACGACCTGCATCCCTGGTCGAGCGAATACCTGGACATGCGCTTCGGGTACCGGCCCGATCGGCCGCTGTACCTTGTCGCGCTGCGGGCTTATCGGCTGGCGCATCCCACGACGATTCGCTATCGCGCCGCATACGCCGGCTGCAAGAGCTGGGTGCCCCTGGATGGCGACGACCGGATCGACCCCGAAGGCGCGACGCCCGCGATGGACGCCCCGACGCTGCGCCACACGATCGAGCGTATCGACGCGGCGTTTGCTCAGTTGTCGTAGATCATCAGCAGCGGCAGCGCCCATTCGAGCTTGACCGATGCATCGCGATCACCACGAGCAGGCGCGGCGCCTCGGGATTGGCTGTGCAGCGCGCGAAGTCAGCCCAGCAAATGAAAGAGGCAGAACATGGCGAGCCACACGACGTCGAGGAAGTGCCAGTAGATCGCCATCAGGGCTACGGGGTGGTAGTGCTCGTGGTCGTATTTGCCCTTGTGGGCGTTGAGGGTGATGGCGGTCAGCGGGATCAGGCCGCCGATGACGTGCAGGCCGTGCAGCACGACCAGCAGGACGATGAGCATGTACAGCCGGACGTTGGCCTCGGCGATCGCGGCCTGGGTCTGCACGAGGTCGTACAGGGCCGGGCCCTGGACGATCAGGAACAGGTAGCCCAGCGCGGTGGTGATGAGCATCGCCTTGCGGAAGGGCTTTTGCCTTTCGAGCGAGACGCAGTGGCCGGCGTAGTGCAGCACGGCGGACGAGACGAGAATGATGAACGTGGAGAGCCACAGCGTCACGGGCAGGTCGATCCGGCCCAGCGGCGGGTTGGGCTCGGCGGCGGGGTTGAACAGTTGCAGGCGGATGATGGCGTAGCCGACCATGCTGGCGACGAACAGCATCGTCAGCGATGCGAGGAACAGCAGCATGCCGAACGTGCCGACCTTGCGCGGGTTGGGCAGCGGGGGCCGGCCCATGGCGGAGTCGGCGCGAATGGGGGGATCTGCGGATGGATCGCTCATGGCTTGCTCCGATCCCCCGGCCCGTGGGGACGACCAGAGCCGGGGTGCGGCGGTCGGACGACGACGCCCGGCTAACCGGCCGGTGCTTCGGCGGCCTGGGTCTGCTTGTACTCCTGCCGCGCCGGCTGATACTCCCGCGAGTCCAGCAGCGACACGCCGATGAACAGCACGACGAATATCAGCGATGCGATCAGCACGACGCCGTTGAACAGCGAATCGTAGCGAAGGTGCATGAAATACAGCGCCACCAGCGTTGCCTTGATCAGCGCGATCACCAGGGCGACGATCACGTTGCCCCCGCCCAGGTCCAGCACGCCCGAGCGCGCCAGGTGCGACGCCTCGACGGTGAGGAACGTGAGGATCAGCAGCGCGATGAAGATGCCCACGAGCACCTTCATGGGCACGACGTGGATGTGGTTTTCGCCCGAGTCGGCGGGGTGCGGGGATTGGGGGGGGGGCGTATCGCTCATCGCATGGCTCGCTAATCGATCAGGTAAAGCAGGGGGAACAGGAAGATCCAGATCAGGTCGACCAGGTGCCAGTACAGGCCGACGTTGTCGACCGCGGCGAAGCGTTGGGGGCCGAACACACCCCGGGTGGCGCGGATCAGCAGCCAGGCGATCAGGCCCATGCCCACCAGCACGTGGATGCCGTGCAGGCCGGTCATCATGTAATAGACGTCGAAGAAGTTCTGCGAGGCGATGATCTTGTCCGGCGGGGGGTAAGCGTGGGTGCCGTGAGCGGCGTGCTCGGCGTGGTCGGCGGCGGCGATGAACTGCGGCGCCAGGCCGATCGGCGCGTTGCCGGGCGGATCGACGGTGGTGCCGGCGATGGGTTGGGCGGCGGTGTCAGTCGCGGTCGTGTCGGCGGTGTCATCGGTGGTGACGGCGGCTTGACCCGAGCCGCCGGCTTCGCTGCGCTGCGCCTCTGGCTCGGCTTGGGGGGCGGGGGCATCCGCACCGGTGTGTTTGTCGTGGTCTTTGCCGTAGTGGTGCTGGATCTGGTCTTCGTCGAAGAAGCTGCCGGGGGCGATGCCGTGGGCCATCTTGCCCGAGTACTCGAAGTACTTGACGACCATGAACCCGCAGGCCCCGGCCAGGGTCAGCGCGAGCATCACCACCAGCAGTTGCTTCTGGCCGAGCTGCGCGGCGCGGACGCCCCAGGCCATGGTGAAGCTGGAGGCGATGAGGATCACGGTGTTGATCGCGCCCATCTTCGTGTCCAGCAGCAGGTGGCCGTACTCGAAGCTGGCCGGGTCGTTGGCCCGCCACACCGCGTAGCCGCAGAACAGCCCGCCGAACATCAGGATTTCGGTGGCCAGGAACACCCACATGCCCAACTTGCCCGAGGAGTACTGCTGCTCGGCCGAGTCGAAGTGGTGGGCGACGTTGGCGTCGTGATGTTCATCGTGGCCCGCGGCGTGCGTGGCGCCGGCGTCGATCTGGCTCATGGTCAATGCCCCCCCGCCGCGGCCGGCCGGTCGGTGGCTTGGGGATCGCGCTGCACGAACCCGCCGATCTTTTCATCCCAGTGCCAGCGGCTGTGTTCGTAAGGATCCTCGCCCCGCGGCTGGTCGGGGAAGTTCTCGTGCGGCGGCGGCGAAGGCGCGTGCCACTCCAGCGCGTTGGAGCCCCACGGGTTCCGCGGCGCCAGCCGGCCGCTCACCATCGAACGCACCAGCACCACCGCCAGGGCCACGAAGCCGATCAACTGCAGATATGCCCCGACCGACGAGAGCTGGTGATAGATCGCGAACTGTTCGAGCGAGAGCGTCGAGCCGTCGGCCAGCTCCATCTGGCCGTAATCGGCGTAGCGGCGGGGCATGCCCTGCGAGCCCATGATGAACTGCGGGAAGAAGGTGAGGTTGAAGCCGATGAAGATGAACGCCCAGCTCCAGATCGCGCCTTTCTCGGAGTACATTCGGCCCATCATCTTCGGCCACCAGTAGTGCAGGCCGCCCAGGAAGGCGAAGACGGTGCCGCCGACCATCACGTAGTGGAAGTGGGCGACGACGAAGTAGGTGTCGTGCAACTGGATGTCGGTGGCGATCGCGGCCAGGGGCAGGCCGGTCAGCCCGCCGATGCTGAACACCCAGATGAAGCTCATCGCATAGATCATGGGCGACTTCAGCCAGATCGAGCCGCGGAACATCGTCGCCAGCCAGTTGAAGATTTTCACCGCCGAGGGGATGGCGATGAAGAAGGTGATGAAGCTGAAGATCACGCCGGCCAGCGTGCTCTGGCCGGAGGTGAACATGTGGTGGCCCCAGACCAGGAAGCCCAGCAGGGCGATGGCCAGTGAGCTCATCGCGATGAAGGAGTAGCCGAAGATGTGCTTGCGGCTGAAGGTGCTGACCAGCTCGCTGACCACGCCGAACGCCGGCAGGATCATGATGTACACCGCCGGGTGGGAATAGAACCAGAAGAAGTGCTGGTAGAGCACGGGGTCGCCGCCGGACGCGGGGTCGAAGATGCCGATGCTCGCCGCCCGCTCGGCGATGAGCATCAGCAGCGTGATGGCCAGCACCGGGGTGGCGAGGATCTGGATGACCGCCGTGGCGTACAACGCCCAGAGGAACAGGGGCATCTTGAACCAGCCCATGCCCGGCGGGCGGAGCATGTGGATCGAGGCGATGAAGTTCACGCCGGTCAGGATCGACGAAAAGCCCAGCAGGAACGCCCCGAACGTCGCGGGGATCACGCCCTTGAACACCGAGTGCGTCGGATCGGTCGCGTAGGGCGTGTAGAACGTCCAGCCGGTGTCCAGCCCGCCCACGGCGATCGTGATCACGAAGAACAGCGCCCCGATCGTCCACAGGTAGAAGCTCATCAGGTTCAGCCGGGGGAACGCCACGTCCTTGGCGCCCAGTTGGATGGGCAGGACGAAGTTGCCCAGCGCCGCGGGGATGCCGGGGATGATGAAGAGGAACACCATCACCGCGCCGTGGAGGGTGAAGACCTGGTTGTAGGTGTCGCGCCAGTCGCCGCCTTCGCTCAGCGCAGGCAGGACGGTCTGACCGGCCGCGGCCAGCTCGGTGCGGATGAGGATCGCGAAGATGCCGCCCAGAAAGAACGACCCGATAATGCCCGCGAGGTACATCAGCCCGATCCGCTTGTGATCGAGCGTGGTCAGCCACGACCCGATGCCCCGGGTGTGGTTCAGATAGTTGTGCCGCAGGTGTTCGGTGGGCGACAGCTCGACCTGATCGACCGTCGGCGGGGTGGTGGGTTTGGTGATGGTGCTCATAACTGTTTACCGGTCGAGGCGTCCGGGTCAATCCTCCAGCGAGCGGATGTACGAGATGATCGCGGCGATCTCGCGCTCGGTCCGCGGGTTGTTGGCCTTCAGCGGGTACTCGGGCATCACGTTCGAATAGCCGTTGACCACTTCCTGTTTAGGGTAGAGGATCGCTTCGCGGAGGTAGTTTTCATCGGCCACCTTCTCCGAACCGTCGGTGAACACGCGCTTGTTCATCCACAGGCCCTTCCACGTCGGGCCCTGCCCGGACGAGCCGTCCAGCGAGTGGCACTGCTTGCAGCCGCGCTGGGCGTAAAGCTCCTCGCCGACGACGAACGGCGGCTTGAGATCCTCGGCCTTCTCGGCCATCTCTTCGCTCTGCTCCGAAAGCTTCTGCTTGAATGCGTCGAACGCTTCTTTCGATTCGATCGCCGCCCATTGCTGGTACTGCTCTTCGGGCAGCTCGGCCCACAGGGCGCGGCTGGCCTCGGCCAGCCACTGCTCGAACCCGCCGGGCGGATGCACCACCACGCGCGAGAGCATCGCCGAGTGCTGCGTCCCGCAGTACTCCGTGCAGTAAAGCGGGTACTCGCCCGGCTCGGTGGGCGTGAACCACAGGCGGTTGAACTTGCCCGGCACCGCGTCCTTCTTCACCCGGAAGTGCGGGATGAACAGCGAGTGGATCACATCGTCCGACGAGATGACCAGCTCGATCGGCGTGCCGACCGGCACGTGCAACGCCGGGTCGCGGTAGATGTTGCCATCGGGCAGCTTGTACTGAAACTCCCAGTTCCACTTCCACGCCCGCACGTCGATCCGCTTGGCGTTGGCGTAGGGGTTGGAGATCTCGACGAACCCGCCCAGGCCGGCCCAGAAGATGAAGATCACGATGATCAGCGGCGGCAGCGACCAGGCCAGCTCCAGCGGCGTGTTGTGCGTCACCGTGCCCGTGGCGAACTGCTCGGGGTTCCTGCGGCGGTACTTCCACGCGAACAGCACCATCAGCGCGATGATGAGCACGAAGAAAAAAGCCGACAGATACCAGATGAACATGAACAGCCAGTCGACGCCCGCGGCGTTGGCCGAGGCGTCGCCGGGCAGCAGCGCCGAGTAACCCTCGGCGCCGCCCTGAGCCAGGATGGGCAACAGCGTGGTCATGCGTTCACCGCGGATGGGCCGGGCCCTGAAGTTGCGTTGGCATCGGCATCGGCCTTTCGCTGGCTTGCGCGGCGGAAGATGATCACCGCGAACACCACCGCGAGAATCATCACGCCCAGCGTCAGGGCCGAGAGGTTCATGATCTTGATCGCGCTGGCCACGTAGCCGCGCGTCGATGCGTCGTAGTGGCTGCACAGCAGCGTGATCTTGTCGGCAAACGAGCCGACCTTCCCATCCGAGGCCTCGACCAGCGACAGCCGCAGGTTCTTCTCCTCGTAGTTCACGCCGTACAGGTACCGGCTGATGCGGCCGGCGGGCGTGAGCACATAGATCGCCGAGGGATGGCTGTACTGATCCGCCTCATCGGACCACTTGAACGGGAAGCCGACCGTATCGGTCACCCGCCGAATGTTTTCCCTGCTGCCGGTGAGGAACGTCACGCCATGCTCGGCGCCGGGGCGATTGAGGTCGGCCAGGAACGCGCGGCGATTCAGGTCGCTGAGCTTCGGGCCTTCGGTGTGGTCGAAGCTGACCACGACGATGCGGTACTGCTCACCCGGCGTCCAGCTCAGGGACTTGGCCGCGTCCAGCAACCCGCGCGTCACCAGCCCGCAGAGCATCGGGCAGCGGTGGTAGATCAGCGCCAGCACCACCGGCCGCTTGCCGTCGAACAGTTCGCCCAGCGCCAACTGCTCGCCGCCGGCGTCGGTGAACGTCAGCTCCAGCGGCAGCGTCGCGTCGAGATGCTCGACGATCTGCATCTGCCGATATTCTTCGTTGATCGCATCGGGGTCCACGTCGTCCCACTGCGCCGCGGCCGGCGCCGCGACGAGCACAAGCGTCGTTAGACAGATGCCGGCGAAGTGTTCCAAGTGCTGATTCATCGTTTCACATCGCCTTTCCGCGGCCCGGGCGGTCGGGGTCATTGCTCGGCGTTGGCTCGCTGGACGTACAGTTGCATCGCCCGATCGATCGGGATCTGCACGATGCCCTTTTCCTGATCCACCCACGAGTAGCTGGCGATCCGCATCTGATCGTCGGCCCGGTGGGCGATCAGCTCGCGGCTTTCCCGGCTGAACACCTCGGCTTCCTGGAAGTTGCCCTCGATCGTCGCCAACAGCGCCTTGAGACCGGGGATCACCAGGCCGAACACGATGATCGCGCCGCACAGGCCGATCGTCAGGATCAACCGCGTGTTCAAGTCCATCCAGCGTGGTTTCTCAGTCGCAGTCATTTGCCTCTACTCTAGCCGGCGGTTAAGCGGCTTTTCTTCTGACTAAAAGTTCTCGAACACCAATCCCTCGGGCAGGCGGGGGTCTTTCTCCGCGACCAGCGGCTTGTCGCCGGCCACCCTGGCCATCGCGGCAAGGAACACCCCGCCGAACGCCAGCAGCCCCGCCAGCAGCGCCAGGATGTCCACCCAGTTCACCGGCACGGTGTGGGTGTAGCCCGGCCCGGTGCGCAGCTCGGGGCGGACCAGCCAGATCATGTCCAGCCAGTGCATCGCCAGCAGCCACACCGCCCAGTTCGCCAGCCGCTGCGGCCGACGCTTGATCGACCGCGAGATCATGCCGAAGAACGGCACGATGAAGTGGCCGACCAGCAGGATCAGCAGCAGCACGGAAAAATCATTCGGCTGGCCCTCGAACAGGCCCGCGCCGTGGCGGATGTACCAGACCGTTTCCTCGGGGATGTTGCCGTACCAGATCAGCATGTACTGGCTGAAGGCGATGTACGCCCAGAAGACGACGAACGCGAACATCATCTTGCCGATGTCGTGGTAGTGTTCGAGGTTGATCGACCGGGTGAGGAACCCGCGCTCCTGCAGCCGCACGACCGACAGGCCCAGCAGGCAGTGCAAGGCCATGAACGCCCCGGAGAAGTAGTACACGCCGAACATCGTGCTGAACCAGTGGGCGTCGAGCGACTTGAGCAGATCGAACGCGAAGCCGGTGAGCAGGAAGGCGTAGAGGATCACGCACGGCGCGGACAGCGCCTGCATGCGCGAGGTCAGCGCCGGGTCGCCGGTTTCGTCCTGCCGGCGCGAGCGGAGCAGGAAGTGGCGCGCGATCAGCGCGAACGCCGCGATGTACACCAGCATCCGCACGACCCAGAACGGCATGTTCAACCAGGGCGTCTTGGCTTCGAGGATCGCGTCGCCCTGCGGGTGGGGCCAGTGGTAGATCGCGCCGGCGCCGATGAGGATGGGCAACACGAACGGCCCGACGTACGCCAGCGTCCCGGCGATCACCTCGCCCAGCCGGCGGTACGTCGTGACCGATCCGGTGCGGCACAGGTGGTGAATCAGCACGAAGAACAACCCGCCCAGGCCCAGCGACATGAAGAACGCGAAGTTGGTCAGGTAGGCGTACGCCACGCGCTGTCCGGCGTACTGCCCGCCGACCAGCGCCAGCAGCACCATCACGACGAACCCGGCGATCGCCAGCTTCCAGCCCGCGGCCGACAGCCGCCCGGCCAGCGTGCCCAGGCGACGCGGTTCGTTCGGATCGAGATGGACCTGGGCGTGAGCGGCCACTATCGGCTCCTCAGTTTCTGAATTTCTTCGATCGGCGCGTCATTAACCGAAGCGCTCTGCGAAAGCTGCAGCGCCCGGACATAGGCGACGATCGCCCAGCGGTCTTCGATCGGGATCTGTGAGGCGTAGCCGCGCATCGAGCGGGCGCCGTGGCTGATCGTGTGCAGCAGCTTGCCGTTGGCGAACTTCGCCGCGCCGTACGTCTGCGTGCCATCGGAGTCCAGGCCCACGAGGTCGGACGGCGCGACCCAGCCGGTCGTCGACGCCCCCACCGCCTCGGCCCGCACGTGCACCATGCCGTTGCCCTGCCCCGACTGCCCGTGGCACGGGGCGCAGAAGATGTTGTATCGCTCGCGGCCGCGCTCGACGAATTGCCGCGTCACCGTCACCTGCTCGGGATAGTCGGCGATCCACTGGTAGTCGCTGGTTTCACCGGTCTTCACGATGATCGGTTTGCCATCGTCATTGGTCTGGTAGCCGCGGTAATAGTGGTCGGCGTCGGCCAGCTCGCCGCGGGCGACGGTGCCCTCCAGCCGAGGCCGCATCGCACGCTGATCGGCGAATACCGGGTTCGACGCCTGCGCCTTGAGCTTGGGCTGCACGTCCATGTCCTGAAAAATGTGGATGCGCGGCTTGGTGTCCTTGTTGGTCCGGCTCTCGGCGACCAGCGCGAACGGCACCCACGAGGCGACCACCGCGATGATGATCACATGGATCAGCCACACCGGCGGGCGGCGGCCATCGTTGGAACGCGGCGGTCTGGGTTCGTGCGATGCCATGGGTTACGCTTCCAACTCCTCGACGTGCGTCGCGCCAAGTTCCCCAAGCAGCTCGATCGTCTTTTGGCCTGCGTACATCGGGTCGTCGGCCTCGATGGCGATGAAGAAGCGGTCGTCGGTCACGCGGGCGAATCGCGCGCTCTTGAACAGCGGATGGTGCAGCCGCGGCAGGCCGTTGAGCAACAGCATGCCGATGAACGCCGTCACCGCCGCGGCCAGCACGGTCGTCTCGAACGTGACCGGGATGAACGCGGGGATGCTGGCGTAGGGCTTGCCGCCGATGAGGTACGGATAGCCCTGGGCCCACGATGGCAGGCCGGGGATGGTCGTGGCCATGGTGTAGAGCTGGAGAAACAGCCCGCCGATCGCCCCGCCGATGCCCGCGGCCAGCACGATGTACGGCAGCACGGTGGGGCGCAGGCCCATCGCGCCGTTCAGGCCGTGCACGGGGAACGGCGTGAAGCAGTCCCACCGCGTGAAGCCCTTGTCCCGCACGCCCCGCGCACCGTGCAGCAGCGTGTCGACGTTGTCGAACTCCGCGAGCAGGCCGTATGCCTTCGGCGGCGCCGCTTCGTTCGCGTCGGTCGCGGTTTCGGGTTGTTGCGTTTCCAAACTGGTCATGGCTTATTGATCATTGGTCATTTGTCATTTGTCATTGACCATTGATCAATGACCATTGAAAAATGACCATTTCCTATCCTAAGGCACGCGATAATCTCCGGTCTGCGTATCGTCGCGTTCGACATCTTCGTGATGCACCTTGCCGTGGCCCGCGTGGGCCTGGGGCATGATGCTCTTGACCTCCGCCATCGCCACCATCGGCAGGAACCGGGTGAACAGCAGGAAGAAGGTGAAGAACAGCCCGAAGCTGCCGATCAGCATCGCGATGTCCACCCAAGTGGGCACGAACATCCCCTCGTTGCTCGGCAGGTTCGGGTCGTTGGCCAGCGAGGTGATGATGATCACGAACCGCTCGAACCACATGCCCACGTTGGCCAACAGCGCCACGGTCCACAACGCCATCGGGTTGGTGCGGATGTTCTTGAACCACAGCACCTGGATGCTGATGACGTTGCAGAAGAACATCAGCCAGAACGCCCAGACGTAAGGTCCGTTGAGGATGCGGCGGGCGAACGCGGTCTGCTCGCCCTCGGCCGCGGAGTACCACGCGGTGAAAATCTCCACGACGTAGGCGTAGCCCACGATCATGCCCGTCGCCAGCAGCACCTTGGCCATGTTCTCCAGGTGGCGCGGCGTGATGATGCCCTTGAGCCCGAACCACGCCCGGCAGGGAATCGCCAGCACCAGCACCATCGCGAACCCGCCGAAGATCGCCCCCGCGACAAAGTACGGCGGGAAGATCGTCGTGTGCCACCCGGGCAACTGGCTGACCGCGAAGTCGAACGACACCACGCTGTGCACGCTGAGCACCAGCGGCGTGGCGAGCGCCGCCAGCAGCAGGTACGCCTTCTCGTAACGCTGCCAGTGGCGATTGGACCCGCGCCAGCCCAGCGCGAACAGGCCGTAGGCGATCCGCCCGATCTTGTGGGTCGTCCGGTCGCGCAGCGTCGCGAGGTCGGGGATCATGCCCATGTACCAGAAGAGCATCGACACCGTCGCATAGGTGCTGACCGCGAACACGTCCCACAGCAGCGGCGAGCGGAACTGCGGCCACATCGCCATCTGATTCGGATAGGGAAACAGCCAGTACGCCAGCCACGGCCGGCCCACGTGGATGCCCGGGAACAGCCCGGCGCACATGACCGCGAAGATGGTCATCGCCTCGGCGAAGCGGTTGATGCCGGTGCGCCAGTTCTGGCGGAACAGGAACAGGATCGCCGAGATCAGCGTGCCGGCGTGGCCGATGCCGACCCAGAACACGAAGTTGACGATCGGAAAGCCCCAGGCGACCGGCTGGTTGTTGCCCCACACCCCCACGCCGGTGAGCACGAGGTAGCCGATGAGCATGCCCAGAATGCCCAGCGTGGAGACGGCGATGAAGAACGCGATGAACCACGCCCGGGGCGTGTGCCGCAGCGGCTGAAGGGCGATGTCCGCCACCGTCGCGGTGACGCCGGCGAAGTCCTGGCCGCCGGTCACCAGCGGCGCGCGCCGCGTCGGATCGTCGAAGGTGTTGTCTTCGACGCCGGCGAGGTCGGCTTGATGGGGCGTGATGGCTGCCATGGTTTACTTCAGTGTTCCGGTTCTTCGTCTCGCCGCTTGCGGCTTGGCGACATCGCGCGTCCGATGCGAATCATGCGCCTTGCAACTTCGCTTTCGCGAAGCCGCAGGCGGCCGGGCGATCAATGCTCGTCGGGGGGTGCGTGTTCCTCTTTGGTTTCCTGCTTCACCGGGTTGGTAATCCGCGCCAGGTAGTTGGTTCGCGGGCGCACGTTCAGGTGGCTCAGCGTCGTGTAGCTGCGCGGGTTTTCGTAGGTCAGCTTGTGCACGGCGCTGGTCTTGTCTTTGAGGTTGCCGAAGGTGATCGCCTGCGTCGGGCAGGTCTGCTGGCAGGCGGTCTGGATTTCGCCGTCGGCCACGACCGGCTGATCGCGCTTGCCCTGGCCGAACTCCGCGTAGGCGTGCTGCTTGGCGTTCTGGATGCGTTGCGTGCAATACGTACACTTTTCCATCACGCCGCGCATCCGCACGGTGACCTCGGGGTTGAAGCCCATGCGGCGGACCTGATCGACCTTCTCGAGCTGCTGCTGATCGGGGATGCCCAGGAACGGCGGGGTGTTGCCATCGTTGCGCGGGTCGCGGGCGTTCCAGTCGAAGTAGTTGAACCGCCGCACCTTGTACGGGCAGTTGTTCGAGCAGTACCGCGTGCCGATGCAGCGGTTGTACACCATCACGTTCAGGCCTTCGGAATCGTGCACGGTCGCGGCGACGGGGCAGACCGGCTCGCACGGCGCGTTCTCGCAATGCACGCACATCATCGGCTGGTGCAAAGCGCGGATGTCATCGGGCTGCATCGGGTCGCCGGTGTAGTAGCGGTCGATGCGCAGCCAGTGCATCTCGCGGTTCATCTTGACCTGGCTCTTGCCGACGATGGGGATGTTGTTCTCGGCCTGGCAGGCGACGACGCAGTTGTTGCAGCCGATGCACGTGTTCAGGTCGATCACCATGCCCCACTGGTGGTCG
>CAZUHK010000022.1:0-4726 GCA_964620345.1 uncultured Planctomycetaceae bacterium | reverse complement strand
GGCCTCGGTCAGCGGGTTGCCGTGGGGCTGGGCCTGGCGGGTCGGGCTGAAGCCCGGCGGGTGCGGGCCGCCGGGGGGCGGGGCGTCGTGATCGTGATCGTGATCGTGATCGTCGTGCTTGGCGTGCTTCGCGTCGGCGTTGACCTTCTCGGGCATGCCGTACCGGGGCAGCGGGATGATGTGTTCGTGGTGGTGGCCGGTCGCGAAGTCGGCGTCGTGCTTGTACTGCTTCAGGTCGGCCGAGCGGATCAGGTGCTGCTCGACCTTGGTTTGGCGGCTGCCATCGCCGGCGATGGCGAAGTGGTCCTGCGTGACGACCAGCTCGTGACGGGCACCGGTGCGGCTGACTTTCGCGCCCTGGGCAATTGGCTTGCCGCCGCTGGCCCGCAGCAGCGGATACACATCGACGCCGATGCCCTGGCCGACCGGCCCGGCGTGCGGCCGGCCGTAGCCGACGCTCAGCGTGATCGTCCCCTCGGGGTGGCCCGGCAGCGGCATTGCAGGCAGCTCCACGGTCGTATCAACGATGCGGATCGCGACGATGTCGCCACGATCGACGCCCAGCTTGTCCGCATCGACCAGCGACATGCTCGCGGCGTTGTCCCAGGTGAGCTTGGTCGTGGGGTCGGGCAGTTCCTGCAACCAGCCGTTGTCGGCGAACGAGCCGTCGTGCAGCTTGTAATCCCGGCGGAAGACGATCTCGTAGCCCTGGGCCGGCGCGGCGGGGCTCACGGCGATCGGCCGCACGTTGCCCGCGTCGGCCAGCGGCGAGCCGCTGTCGGCGATGTAACCGTTGTGCAGCGCCTCGCGCCACGCCTTGGTCGGCCCGCCGAACGTCGCCTTGACCTGCTTCAGCCCGTCGGGCGACTCGCCGGCGAGCCGCGCGAGAATCTCGAGGGCGCTGCGCGCATTGAACAGCGGGTGAATCGTCGGCTGAACAATGCTGACCGTGCCATCGGTCGCGCACGCATCGCCCCACGCCTCGAGGTAGTGCGCCTGGGGCAGGTGCCAGGTGCATGCTTGTGACGTTTCATTGTCGTACGGGGCGAGGTGGAAAGAGGTCGGCACGGCTTCGATCTGTTCGGCGATGGCGCCGGGGCCGTCGTACACGGGGTTGCCGCCGAGGATGACCAGCGTCCGCGTGCCGGTCGGCAGCACGCTGGCGGGCTTCTCGTCGGCAGCGGGGATGTAGGTGACCGGCGCGCCGAGCTTGGCGTTGATCGCGGCGACCATCGCATGCACCGACGCCGGCTGGCTGGGCCCGGCGATCACCACGCCGCGCCCGCCGGCGGCCCGCAGGTCTTTCGCGGCCTGCTTCGCGTGCGCCGCGAGCTTCGGGTCCGCCCCGCCGACACCGCCGCCCACGCCCAGCTCCGCGGCGATCAGCGATGCCAGCACGCCGACCCGGCTTGACCGGATCGCCAGGCGTTCGTCGGCGTTGGTGCCGGTCACGGTGAACGTCGGCTCGGCGACGTACAAACGATTGAGCGTGTGTTCGGTATCGACCTTCCGCCGGCGGTCGGCCCACTGGCGCGCCAGCCGCAGCGCCTCGGGGCCGCTCATCAGGAAATCGCTGTCCAGCGCGACGATCACATCGGCCTCGCTGAGCGTGACGCGCGGCCGGGCGGCGGTGCCGATCGCCTGTTGCACCCCTTCGATCACGTGGTGATCGCTCAGCGGCTGGTGGGTTGCCCAGCTCGCCCCGGCCCAGCGCTGTTGCAGCTTCGCCTTGAGGCGGTCGAACGTGGGCGAGCGGGTCGGCTCGCACAGGAACGTCAGCCCCGCCCCGCCGTCGGCGTCGGCCTTGGCGATCAGCTCGCCCAGCGCCGCGTCGGCCAGAGGCCAGGTGCTGCGGTCGCGCGAGCCGTCGGCGTTGCGCTTCATCACGCCCCGGCTGCGGTGCGGGTCGTAAAGGTTCAGGATCGACGCCTGGGCCAGCAGCGTCGCGGCGCCGCGCGATTCGGGGTGCCGATCGTTGCCTTCGATCTTGATCGGCCGGCCGTCGATCGTCGTGACGACCACCGGCTGGGCCACGCCGTCCAGCTCGAACGCCGTGGCGTATTTCTCCGGGGCCCCGGGCGTCTGACCCTCGGGCCGATCGGCGTAGGGCGCGAGCTTTCGCACCGGCCAGCGGCGGCAGCCGGTCAGCCCCGCCAGCGCCACCGACGCGCCCATGATCTTCAGGAAGTTCCGCCGCGTGCTCGAAAGCACCATCTGCGGCTGGTAGCCGGGAAACTCGCGCTCGACGAATTCACGAAACGCCGGCGTGTCCGCCAGCTCATCCAGCGAACGCCAGTAGGTCGGCCCGGTGGGCCGATCTTCGATCGCCGATTCTCGATTTTCGATTTCTACGTTCACGGCTATCTGTTCACTCGCGGCGATCTGCGAATCGACATTCGCAAATCGACAATCGAAAATTCCTCTACCGGTGGCACGTCGAGCAGTCGGTCAGTTGCCGGGCGGATTTAATCTTGTGTACCTCCAGCAGGTTCAACTGCGAGGCGAACTGCTGCTGGGTCAGGTCGTCCGGCGGGGTCCAGGCGAGGTTGGTCACTTCGTCGCGCGGGCGCAGGTACGGCTCGGGGTTGCGGTGGCACTCGATGCACCAGCTCATCGACAGGTTCTCGACCTGCCAGACGCCCTGCTCGTCCATCTTGTCCACCCGGCCGTGGCACGACACGCAGCTCACGCCCGCGTTCACGTGTACCGCGTGGTTGAAGTAGGAGTAGTCCGCCAGGTCGTGAACCTTGACCCACTGGATCGGCTCGCCGCTGGCGTAGCTCTCGATGACCGGCGCCATCTTGGGGCTGTCCTTGAGGATGGCGTGGTGGCAGTTCATGCAGGTGCTGGTCGGGGGGATCGCGGCGAACGCGGCGTGCTCCACCGTGGTATGGCAGTAGCGACAGTCGATGCCGAGCTGGCCGGCGTGCAGCTCGTGGCTGTACTCGACCGGCTGAGGCGGGCGGTAGCCGACGTTCAGTGTCGTCGGCGAGCCGATCAGCGGCACCAGCAGGCCCAGGTACATCGGCGCGCCGACCATCGACACCACGATCGCCGGCAGCAGCAGGTTCGACCACTTGGGAAATACAGGATGTCGTGACGGTGAGGTATCCGCCATCGGCAATGCTCGCGCTCCCGACGCCCGGCGACAAAGTTGGGGCGTAGTGTAGCCGCTGAACGCGCGGCGTCAAAGGTACATTGCGACACGCAACGCACTTGCAAACCAGACTCAGCTTAGCCCATTGCATTGCGAACAAAACCGTGTCGCGAACGCCCCACGCCCAGCGGCGTCGGGCACCGGCTTTACCCCGCGCACGCCGTCGCTATGCTGCGGGCCATGCCGCCTCTTCTGATCGCCGCGCTGGTCGTGTTCCTCGAGATCGTCTGCCTGGGCGCGGTCTGGCCGACGCTGCCGCGCTACGCGACGGATTTCTTCGACTCGACCGACTTCATGGTCGGCGTGCTCTTCGCCTGCGTCGCCGGGCCCAAGCTGTTTATTAATCCGTTGTGGGGCAAGCTGTCGGACCGCCTGGGCCGGCGCCCCACGCTCGCGGCGCTGTGCCTGGGCACGGCCGGCTCGTCGGCGCTGTGGGCGATGGCGCCGCAACTGGGCGCCGTGGCCGGCGGCGGGCTGCTGTGGCTGATCGTCTCCCGGTTGATGCACGGCATCTTCAGCGCTCACTCGACCGTCGCCTTCGCCATCGCCAGCGACGTGTCCACGCCGGCCAAGCGCACCGCCGCCCTGGGCGTGCTGGGCGCGGCATTCGGCGCGGGGCTTACGCTGGGCTTTCCCATGGGCGGCAGCGTCGCCACCGCCTACGGCCTGCCCGCCGTCGGCTGGCTGTGCTTCGCCTGCGAGCTGCTGGCGGTCATCCTCATCCTCATCACGCTCCGCGAGACACGCCTGGTCCAAGCCACGCCCGAACCGGTGCGCCTGGTGGCCCTGGCGATGCGGCCGGTGTTCTCGCTGCTGCTGATCGTCGGCGTGCTGACGACCATCGGCCTGTCGTTCATCACCCCCACCCTCAGCTTGTACGTGGACGACCTGTACCGCTTCGACGAGCGCGACGCGGGCCACGCCTTTCTGGTGTTCGGTCTGGTGAGCATCGTCGTCCAGGGCGGGCTGATCCGCCCGACGGTCAAGGCGCTGGGCAATCGCGGCACGTTCGTCATGGGTAACGCGGTGCTCGCCGCGGGATTCGTGGTGCTGGCCATCACCCCGCCGGTCGGCGCGATGTGGGCGGCGCTGGTGCTGATCGGCGCGGGCGCGGGCTTCGCCAGCCCTGCGCTGTCGAGCATGTTCTCCCTCGCGGCCGGCACCCAAGAGCAGGGCGCGGTGCACGGGCTCAACCAGTCGGCCACCGCCGCGGCGCGAACCCTGGCCTACCTCGCCGCCGGCGCCGCCTACGGCGTCAGCATCGGCCTGCCCTACTGGCTGGGCGCCGCCATGCTGGCCGTCGGCCTGATCCCCATCTTCACCCACGCGCGGCTGCTGCCAGGCGCACCTCCCCCACCAAGCACACAAAGCCACGAAGCACGCAAAGAAAAGATTTGATCTTCCCTTTATGCACTTCGCGTCCTGGTGATCTTAGAGCAGGTTGCAGCGTTGCGTCGCGTCTGGCGGGTGCCACACCTTGTCCCGAAGGGCAAGGTGTGATGCCGTCCACACTCCCGCACACCTTGCCGCTAAAGCGGACAAGGTGTGATGCCATGTAGCAAGCCTCCT
>CAZUHK010000021.1:0-25023 GCA_964620345.1 uncultured Planctomycetaceae bacterium | reverse complement strand
ACTGGCCCAATGGCTCACCCGGCCAGCCGTGCAGCGGGAGTAGGACACGAGGGATCATCGCCACGCGGGCGATATTCCGATGGACAGCAAACCCATTGTACGACGCCACGGTTATTCCATGCCTCCTCGCCGCGCCAACGACGTCCGTGGCCGCTCCCACGATCGACTGGCGATGGGCTTGGCGCGCTCTGCTCGCGTCATTCACCGCCGGGTTTTCGGGTATCCTTACGCAAGTGCCATCGCGTATCGTGGCGGGCTGGCGGAGAGGGCGAAAAAATCGGCCCGCCGGGCGTCTTATGGGGTGTGATCGGGCTGCGTGACTATTCGAGAGGACGATCTATGAAGCGTTGGAGTATCACGATCGTGATGTGGGTGATGGCGAGTGCGATCGCGGCGGCGCAGGACGGGCCGACAGGCGCGGCGGGCGGGGCCGGGGACGAACCGATCCGACATCGCATCTACCTGGTGGACGGGTCGATCCTCACCGGTCAGTTGATCGGCGGGCCGATCGTGGTGACCACGGCGTACGGCGAGCTGAGGATCCCCGCGTCGCAGGTCGAGCGGATCGTGCCGGGCCTTGAGCGGCGGACGGCGTTGCGCGAGCGGGTGAACCAACTGGTGGCCGATCTGGGTTCCGATGCGTACGAGAAGCGTGAGCAGGCGGGAGCGGCGCTGCTGTCGATGGGCCCGCGGGTACTGGGGCTGCTGCGCCAGCGGGACGGGGACGATGACATCGAGCGCACCAAGCGTCTGGGTGCGGTGATCGAGCAGCTCGAGCAGATCGAGATGGATCAGGCCGACGACGCCTTCGACCCCGCGCCGCAGGAAGAGTTGATCGACGCCGACCGGGTGGCCGTGGCCCACTTCGCCGTGATCGGCAAAGTGGGTCGCGACACGCTGACGCTGTCGACCGACTACGGCGAGCTGACGGTGGGGCTGGGCAAGATCGAGCGGCTGCAGATCGCCCGGCCGGCCGACCCGGTGACCCAAGCGCAGGTCGAGGTGAGCGGCGACCACAAGGCGATGATCGATCACCTCAAGACCGGGGTGCGGGTCAACCCGGGCGACCGCGTGACGATCCGCGCCACCGGGCGCATCACCATGACCCCGTGGGGCAACGGCGCGTTCAGCATCCCCGATGGCATGCCCGGCTACGGCTGGTATGTGAATCAGACGATCCCGATGGGCATGCTGGTCGGCCGCGTCGGCGGCGACGGGCAGGTCGAGCCGATCGGCGCCAAGCACAGCTTCGTCGCCGACGCATCGGGCGAGCTGGAGCTGGCGTTCGCGATTCAACAGGGCCATGCCAACAATCAGTTCCCCGGGGAGTACAAGGTGCGAATCCGCGTGGAGCCACGGCGAGCGCCGTGAGCGCGGCGAAGCCGCGCCGCTGAATGTAAACTGGCTCGCATGGAAACCGACCACGCGATCTTCACCGGGCACTGCGCCGACCGTCAGGGGCTGGTCGCCACGATCACGCGCTGGCTGGCCGACCACAACGGCAACGTGCTGCACCTGGATCAGCACGTCGATGCGAGCACCGGCCAATTTTTTATCCGCATCGAGTGGGATCTGGCCGAGTTCACGATTCCCAAAGAGCAGGTCGCCCAGCGTTTCACCGAGCAGATCGGCACGCGGCTGGAGCTGCACGGCGGGGTGACGCTCACCAGCGATCGGCCGCGCATGGCGGTGTTCGTCTCGAAAGAGGGCCATTGCCTCTGGGACATCATCTCCCGCTACGAGTCGGGCGAGTGGAACATTGATATCCCGCTGATCATCTCCAACCACCCGACCTACGCCCAGGTCGCGGCGAAGTTCGACATCCCCTTCCACGAGATCCCCATCACCAAAGACACCAAACTCGAGCAAGAGAACAAGCAGATCGCGCTGCTGCAAGAGCACGGCGTCGACTTCGTTGTGCTCGCCCGATACATGCAGGTGCTCAGCGATCAGTTCCTGACGAAGTTCAACCGGCCGGTGATCAACATTCACCATTCGTTTCTGCCGGCGTTCGCGGGGGCTCGGCCGTACCACCAGGCGTACGAGCGTGGGGTGAAGATCATCGGCGCCACCGCGCACTACGTCACGGCCGACCTGGACGAAGGCCCGATCATCGAGCAGGAGACGGCCCGGGTGAGCCATCGCGATCCGGTGCCGGAGATGGTCCGCAAGGGCAAAGACCTGGAAAAAATGGTGCTCAGCCGGGCGATCTACCTGCACCTCAATCGCCAGGTGATCGTACACGGCAACCGGACGATCGTCTTCACCTGATTCGCCGGAATCAGAGCAGGTTGCAGCGTTGCGTCGCGTCTGTCGGGCCTCACACCTTGTCCGCTTTAGCGGCAAGGTGCGCGGGCGTGCGGACGGCATCACACCTTGCCCTCCGGGGCAAGGTGTGGCATCCACTACGGGTCGCCGAAAGATTCTCTCGATTCACCACCGGGCGACACCGTCGCTCGGTGGTGAATAGCTGCTGGTGAGGATCAATTGCGCCCCGGGTCTGAGCCGGTGGCGTTGTCGCCGAAGTCGTTCTCGGCCAGGAGGGTGAAGTGCTGTCGGCGGAGCACCTGGCCGGCCAGGATGTAATCGTCGACGTGCAGGGCGATCGCCGCGTGCCCGCGCGGGCGGACGATCAGCGGGTACATGTAGTGGATGTTCAGCTCGGCGTTGAGCAGCGCGGTGCAGACGTCGCCCAGGGTCTGCTGCCGGGTCACCTCGGTGACGATGACGTTGGCCTCGGAATAAGGCAGGTCGTGGCGCTCGAGCAGGCGGCGGGCGAGTTCGCTGCGGCTGGTGAGCACGCGGACCACGGCGTGGTCGGTCGCGTCGACGACGCTGAGCGCGGCCAACTCCAGGGCGTGGCCCTGGAAGGTTTCCAGCAGCTCGAGCATCCTGCCCACGCGCATGTCCAGGAAGACGGAGAACTGCACGTTGAGCGGGGGCTGGTAGCTGCGGCCGAGTTGTTCTTCGGTGGCCGATCCGACCATACCTACATTAATAGCCCGTCCGGCCGGCGCATGCCACCCGAATCGCCGGCGCGCGACCGATAACCCGCCGGGGGAACGGTCCGGCCGGCGTGGGGCTAACGCGGTCGGTGCAACTGTCCGATGCTTGGTGGGGACACGGCGGCACGGCGTGAATGAGGTTTGCCTGTCGACAGGGCAGGTGTTAGTCTGCCCGCTTCGGTGAAACTGGGCGAAATACCCCCCGCCCGCCACCGACGACGACGCGGCCCGTCACGCGATTGGGGCAGGGTCAGCGGCGTGGGCAACGGGACCAGAAGGAGTCGGACGTGAAGCGGCAACGAAGAGCTCTTGGCACGGGTCTGTCGCGATCGTTCGCGATCCTCGCGACGCTGGCGCTGCTGGCGTCGGTGACCGCCTGCGATATCGATTCTTATGCTGACCCGTCCAACGTCGGCCGGTGGGAAAACACGCCGGTCATCCTGCCCATCCTCAAGCGGCTGGATGTGATCGAAGAGCCCGAGCAATCCCTGCCGGGCCTCAGCCAGATCACCAGTGAAGACCTGATCCCCGTGGTCAGCGAGTACGTGCTGGGCCCCGGCGACCTTATCACGGTGACGGTGTTCGAGCTGATCACGCCCAACGTCGAGTCGGTGCAGACGCGGCGGATCGACGAGCTGGGCTTCATCCGCCTGCCGATCATCGGGCAGATCAAGGCCGGGGGCCTGACGACCAAGCAGTTGGAGCAGGAGATCGTGGACATCCTGCATCCCAATATTCTGCGTGACCCGACGGTGACGGTGATCGTGCAGGAAGGCCGGCAGAAGACCTTTGCCGTGATCGGCGCGGTCGGCGGCGTGGGGACGTACTCGATTCTCAAGAGCGACTTCCGCCTGCTGGACGCGATCGCGCTGGCGCGGGGGATTCCCGACACGGTGGAGAAAGTGTACGTGATTCGGCAGGTGCCTCTGAGCGACCTGGTCGAGGGCCGGACGTTCGGCGAGCGTGGCCGGCCCGGCGCGCACCGCCCGCCGCTGCAACCCAGCGAACAGGACGGCGAGGGCGCGGGCGATCCGGGCGCGCTGATCGAGGACCTGCTGGAAGGCGATCTCGACGGCGATGGCGGCGACGCCCCGGCCAACGACGATGCCCCGGGCCAAGACAACGATGCCGATGACGCCCCGACCGACCTGGGCGAGGCCCTTGATCTGGACGCGGCCGACGCGACGGCGGGCACCGGCGGCGGCGCCGGTCGATGGGTCAACGTCGGGGGCAAGTGGGTCCGCGTCACCGGCCAGCAGCCGACCGAAGACCAGGGCCTCGGCGACGAACAGGCCCTGCCGGCCCCCGAGGAGCTGGTCACCCAGCGCATCATCGAGATCGACGCCGAGCAATTGCAGCGCGGCGTGGCGCGGTACAACATCGTCGTGCGCCCCGGCGACGTGATCCGCGTGCCGGCCCCCGAGACGGGCAACATCTTCATCGGCGGCGAGATCGCCCGGCCCGGCACCTATGCCCTGCCCTCGGAAAACACGCTCACGCTCAAGCAGGCGATCATCTCCGCCGGCGGCCTGGCGCCCACGGCCATCCCCGAGCGGGTCGATCTCACCCGCCGCGTCGGCGACGATCACGAAGCGACGCTGCGGCTGAACCTGCGGGCGATCTTCGAGGGCGTTCAGCCGGACATCTACCTCAAGCCCCACGACACGATCAATATCGGAACCAACGCCTGGGCCGGGGCGCTGGCGGTCATCCGAAACGCCTTCCGTTTCAGCTACGGCTTCGGGTTCCTGCTGGACCGGAACTTCGGCACGCAGGTCTTCGGCCCGCTGCCGCGGAACACCAACTAGTAATTTTAATGCGTCCACGAGGCCGACATAGCCAACTGTGCTCGACCGCCCGGGGCGGCAGGGCGGGCTGAAAATCAGGGGTAGCCGACCGCGAACCGCAATCGTGGTGGATTGCGAACCGGTGTCGGCCGATGAGCGTATGGGTCGATGGCGAGCGGAGAAATGATGATCGATGATCGGGCGAGAGGGTGAGGTACAGTTCCCGCCCTGAAACGACGATTCAGGAAGTTTCTTAGTCCCATGAGCACCGTGAGCATGTCCAAGGACAGCGGCGCGCTGGTCGCCGCCGATGGCCCGCTCATCCGCCCCGCCGGATGGGTTCAGATCGGCGTGATCGGCCTGCTGTTTGTTGCGCTGTTCCGCGACATGCTCTATCGGGCGCTGGGCGTGACGTTGGCCGGCGGCGAGCTGGTCACCAAGGGCTATGCCTGGAACGATGGCAACTGGTCGCACGCCCTGGTCGTGCCGCTGATCTCGCTGTATTTCCTCTTCCAGCACCGCGACGAGCTGCGGCAGGCCCTGGCCAACCCCTCGCGCCGCGAGATCAAGACTGAAAACGTCGCCCTGGCGCTGTTGATCGGCCTGGCATTCGCCGGGGCCGCGGTCCTGATCGCGCCCATGACCGTTGCCGAGGGTGTGCGAATGCCCGTGACGCAGCGGGGGCTGATCGGCCTGGTCGCCGGGGCCGCGGGCGCGGTGCTGTTCCTGCCCGTCCGCAAGCCCATCCGAGGCCTGCTGGGCGATCACGTCGGCGAGATCATGCTCATCCTGGGCATCGTCGGCTACATCCTGGGCATCTACCCCATCCGCAACGACATGGCCAAGGGCTATTCGATGATCCTGGCCCTGGGCGGGCTGGTGTGGTTCATGTGCGGCGCCAAGGTCGCCCGCATCGCCTGGTTCCCGGTGTTTTACCTGGTCTTCGCGATCAAGCTCAGCGATCGGCTGTGGGAGATGGTCGCGTTCGAGCTTCAGGGCATCGCCGCGGTCACCTCGAGCGTGGCGATCAACCTCCTGGGCCTGCCCATCGGCCTCGAAGCCGACGTCACCGGCCACACCATCCAACTGATCCAGCGCGGGCAGGTGCTCGGCAGCGGCCTGAACGTCGAAGAGGCGTGCAGCGGCCTGCGCATGCTCATGACCTTCATCGCCCTGGGCTTCGCCGTGGCCTACCTGGCCGATCGGCCCTGGTGGGCGCGGCTGACCATCGTGCTGATGACCGTGCCCATCGCCATCCTCGTCAACGTCGGCCGCGTCACCACCCTGGGCATGGTCTACCCGTTCAACCCCGAGCTGGCCAAGGGCGAAGCGCACATCTTCATCGGCCTGCTCATGCTCCTGCCCGCCCTGGGCCTGTTCATGCTCCTGGGCTGGATCCTCAACAAGCTGATCGTGCCCGAAGACGACTTGCCACAGGGAGCCACGACATGAGCGCCACCCCCGGGCCAACCCGCGCCCACGCGCCCCGGAGCCGCCGCGTGGTCACCATGCGGTTCATCGCGGCCGCGGTCATCCTCGCCGCGGCCACCGCGAGCTTGCAGGGCGTGATCGGTTTTTTCAAGATCGTGCTCGACAAGGAGCCGGCCCCGCTGCGCCGCCAGCTCGACCTGATGCCCGGGCGGTTCGGCCCCTACGTCGTGATCGAAAAGCAGGATCGCCTGCCCAAGGAAGTCGAAGAAACACTGGGCACCAACCAGTACGTCAGTTGGGTGCTCAAGGACACACGCAAGCAGCCCGGCGAGCCCGGCTCGGCCATCCGCATGCACGTGCCGTTCTACACCGGCATGATCGACACCGTGCCCCATGTGCCCGACCGCTGCTTCGTCGGCGGCTCAGGGGCGCAGGTCATGAGCAAGGATCTGATCGGCATCCAACTGCGCGACCCGCAGCACATCCACCACGTCCGCAACCGGGTGACCGGCGTGACCATGACCGGCAAGGCCGTCAAACTGCCCGGTGACGAACTGAAAGTCAGCGTGATCCAGTTCAACCGGCCCGGCGCGAACAACGCGTACTGCGTCGCGTATTTCTTCATCGCCAACGACCGGTACGTGGCCACGCCCGAGGGCGTGCGGGCCCAGGCGTTCAACGCCTTCGACCGCTACGCCTATTACGCCAAGGTCGAGGTGCTGCCCGGCCGACTGGTCGAGGTCGCCGGCCAGGATCGCTTCGACGTGGGCGTCGCCGACCCCCAGGTCGCGGCCGACATCGTTGCCGATTTTCTGGTCTACGCTCTGCCTGAAGTGATGCACTGCCTGCCGGACTGGGAACAACTCAACACCCAGCCGCGGCAGCCGCAATCGGACCGCGATGAACCCCAAGCCGCGGTCGAACCGAACCCCCAACCGCACGGATAAGCAACACGGAGAGTCCAATGGCTGGACGCGTGAATACGAAGTTTGTGATCGGCCTGCTGGTCGTGGTGACGGTGCTGGCCGTCGGCGTCGCGGCGTGGTGGTACTTTGGCGTCCGCCGCGACCCCGGGCGGTACATCGCCCAGGCCAACACCATCCTCGCCCAAGCCGACCAGTACCGCGACGAGGCGATGCAACTGGTCGATCAGAGCAACCAGGCCCGCGCCCAGGCCCAGCAGGCCGACGGTGACAGGGCCCGGGAACTGCTGGACAAGGCCCGCGACCTCGAAGCCCAGGCCCGGGCGTTGATGGACAAGGCCGAGTTCGACGAGGCGGCCGGCCTCTACCGCCGCGCCTACTCCTTCGAGAAGGACACCGCCAAGCGCGTGGCCCTGCTCAACAAGCTCGCCGATCTCTACGGCAAGATGCCGGCCGAGGACACGGAGGAAGCGCTGGAACTGGTGCGCGGCGTCGAGCAGTGCTACGCCAAGATCATCGACCTGGACCCCGGCAACGTCCCGGCGGCGGAGAAGCTGCTGGAGCACAGCTACGGCCGGGCCCGGCTGTTTCCGCAATACATCCAGTTCTGGAACCAGCTCTACACCCAGGCCGGGGATTTGCTGAAGTTCGCCCCCGATTCTATCGCCGCCCACCGCCACCGCGGCATCGCGCAGGTGATCCGCATCGAGCGGCTGAACCTCGGCGAGGCCGACCGGACCCAGGCCCGCGAAGACCTGACCCGCGCCCTCGCGGCCGACCCCGACGACGGCCAGGCCGCCTACCACCTGTCCCTGCTGGACATGCTCGACGCGCGCGAAGCGCGTCGGCTGAACCAGGCCCAGCAGGCCCAGGCGCTCGAGGCGCAGGCGATGAAACGCATCGGCGACTTCGTCGCCGAGCACCCCGATGACATCGACGCGCGGCTGGGACAGTTCCGCCTGAACGTGCAGCAGGCCGCGACCGGCGGCGAGGCGGGCTGGCAGGACCAGGCCCTGGCCAAGCTCGACGCGCTGGCCGATCGCCTGCTCGAGGCCGACCACCCGCTGGTCGCCCGCGAGGTGGCCCAGTTGCTGATCAACTTCGACCGCCGCATCGTCACCCTCGATGACGGCACGAAGGTGCGCTCGGGCCTGCACCGTGCCGAGCGGTTGCTCACCAGCGTCATCGAGCGTCACCCGGCCGACATCACCACGATGACCACGCTGGGCATCGTGCTCAAGCAGCAGGGCCGACTCGACGACGCGGTCACCGTGCTCAACCAGGCCAAGCGTGACCGGGCGGTGCCCGTGACGGTCGAGGCGCTGCGCGCCGCGGACTACCGCGTGCTGGCGATGCGCGAGCTGGGGGACATCCACCTCAGCCGCTACGAGCAGTTGAGCCGCACCGGCGACGAAGCCGGGGCCCAGGCGGCGCGCGACAAGGCCCAGGAGCAGATCACCACCGTTGAGGCACTGCGCGGCGAGCGCAACGCGATGGTGCTCATGCTCCAGGGCAAGCTGGCGCTGATCGACGGCGACGCGCGCAAGGCCCAGAAGCTGCTGTCCGACGCGAACGTCCAGTTCGAGGGCCAGCAGGCCGAGACGCTCATGCTCCTGGCCCAGGCCCACCGGCAGACCGGCAACGCCGGGGCCGCGGCCTCGGCGCTCGAGCGCCTGCTGCGCACCGGGCAAGGCGGCCGCATGCCCGCGGCCTACCTCCAACTGGCCCAGCTCGAGTTGAACAACGCCAACCCCGACAAGGCCATGTCTCTGGTCGATCGGCTGCTGGCCGCCGTGCCCGGCAATCCCCAGGCCATCGTGCTCAAGTCGGCCATCCTGCTGCGCCAGGCCGGAGACGATGAACAGACCCAGGCCGGGGCGATCCAGCAGGCCCGCCAACTGCTCCAGCCGCTGGTCGATCAGGGCGACCGTGAAGCGGTGCGCCAGATGGCTTCCCTGCACAGCCGCACCGGCGATCAGCAGGCCGCGGCCGATCTGCTGGCGGCGTTCTACGAAGATCACCCCGATGACACGGCCGTATTGCAACAGTTGATCCAACTCGACCGCGCCCTGGGCCAAACCGACCGGGCGATCGCGCGCGTTCAGGCCGCGATCGAACGCGAGCCGGACAACAAGTTCTACCCCCTGATGCTCGCGGCGCTGCAGGGCGAGGACGTCCAGGCCCTGACCGAGCAACTGGCCGACGTGGTGTCCGACGAGTCCGACCCGGTCCAACGGCAACTGGCGCTGTGGCGGTTGTACAGCCAGACCGGCAAGCGCGACCTGGCCGAGCAGGCGCTGGACAAGGCCAAGCAACTGGGCCCCGAGCACGAGCAGGTGCTGACCATCGGCCTGGAGCAGGCGCTGGCCGAGGACGACCTGGAGACCGCCGACCGCATCGTCGAGCGGGTCTCGAAGATGAACGACGGCCAGGGCATCGACTACGCCCACGGCGCGTTCTGGCTGGCGCGCGTGCAGATGGCTCGCCAGCAGTACAAGCAGGCGGTGGCCACGCTGGAGCGCGGCGTGGAGCAGATGAGCACCGACTCCAACGCCTGGCTGCTGCTGGGCAACGCGCGAATGATGATCGGCGACATGAACAACGCCGAACGCGCCCTGCAACGCGCCCTGGAGCTGCGCCCGCAGAACGTCTCGGCCTGGCGGCAGTTGCACCGCGTGCATGACCTGCGCGACCAGCACGAGCAGGCGCTGGAAGACCTGCGCCGGGCGCTGCGTTACTCCGGCGGGCGCGACAGCCAACTGTACCTGACGTACATCGATTACATGGGCCGCCACGGCGACCGCGACCAGGCCATCCAGGCCCGCTGGCGCATCGCCGACCGCGTGCCCGACAACCACGCCAACCGCCGCTCACTGGCCGAGCTGTACCTGATGAGCGATCAGCCGGACCAGGCCCGGCAGATACTCGACGAGCTGCTGGCCGAGGCGCCCGACGACCGGGCCAACATCGCCGCCATGGCCGTCTACCTCGCCAGCCAGGGCCAGTTCGAGCAGGGCAAGCAACTGCTGCTGGACCGCGTGCATGAGCTTCAGGACGCCGGCGAGGTCGCCAGCGCCGACTGGCGGGTCGTCGCCCGGTACCTGCGCCGCGGCAACCAGGCCGACTCGGCCCTATCGGCCTACCGCAAGGCGATCGAGCAAGAAGACCCCGACACCATGCCCGTCACCCGGGAGATGGCCGACTGGCTGTTCGGCCGGGACCGCTACGCCCAGGCCGCCCAAGAGTACGAGCGCCTGCTCTCGGCGACCGCCGAAGACCCGACCCAGCGGCTGGTCGTCTGGCGCCGCTACGTCGAGACGCTGGTCAACAACGACCAGATCGACCAGGCCCAGACGCAATTGGACCAACTGCTCGAGAAGCACCCGGCCGATGCCCAGTCGCTGATGATCAAGGGCCTGATCGCCGAGCGCCGTCTGGCCGAGCAAGACCTCGGCGACGAGCGGCGCCAGCAGTTGCGCGAGGTCGCTGAGACCGCCTACGACCAGGCCGTGCTCTACGCCCCGGCCACGCCCATGCCCTACATCCAGCGGGCCCGCTTCCGCTTCGATCGCGAATCGGAGAACATCCAACTGCTGGTCCGCGACGACCTGACCAAGGCGATCGAGCTGGACTCGAACAACATCGCCGGCCGCGAGCTGCTGGTGCGCTGGTACCTCAACCGCGGCGAGATGGACCAGGCCATCGCCGAGCAACAGCGGCTGGTGACGGCCCGGCCCAACTACGCGCGCGGCCGGGCCCAACTGGCCGAGATGTACATCGACCGCGGCGACTGGGTGAAGCTCGACCCGCTGCTGGCCGAGTCGCAGCGGCTGATGCCCAACACCCCGGCCTGGCACCAGTACCGGGCGCGGATGTACCAGGCCCAGAACCGGCCGGCCGACGCCGAGGCCGAGCTGGCAAGGGCCTACGAGCTGGACGCCTCCCCGGGCCGCATGATCGAGTACGTCGGCGTGCTGCTGCGGCGTGGCAAGCACGATCAGGCGCGGGCGTTGCTCAACGATCGGCCCGAAGAGCTGACGCGCGTGCCGGTCATGGCCGCGATGCGAGGCCGGGCCCTGGCCGGACTCAATCGCACCGACGAAGCGACCAACGCCTTCACCCAGGCCCTGCAACTGGCCGGCGACAACACGGCGCAAATCGGTGTCGTGGTCGCCCAGATCCAGGCCGCGCTCAACGCCGAAGACCAGCTCGCGCTGCTGCGGCCCCTGGCCCAGCAGGATCGGACCGGCGCGCTGTGGATCGCGGTGGGCCAGCTCATGCTCACGCAGGGCCGGACCGAACAGGCCCTGGACGAGCTGAAGGGCCTGGACCAGACCGCGGAATTGTCCGGTCGCGCCGAAGTGGACTGGCATCGCCTGCTGGCCCGCTGCTACTACGACCTGAAGCAGTACCCCCAGTCGCGCCGGCACTACGAGCGGGTGCTCGAAGCCGCCCCCAACGACCTGGTGGCGTTGAACAACCTGGCGTTCCTGTTGGCCGACAACCTCGACCAGTCGCGCGAGGCGCTGAAGCTGGCCGAGCGGGCCTTGGCCCTGGCGGGCAACAACGCCCCGCAGAAGGCCAACGTGTTGGATACACTGGGGTGGGTTCAGCACTGTGCCGGGGACACCCGCACGGCGATCGACACGCTGCAGCGCAGCGTGCGGCTGCGGCCGATGATCGCCAATCGCCTGCACCTGGCGAAGGTGCTGCTGGCCGGCAATCGACCCGCGTCGGCCCGACAGGCGCTCAGCGCCGCCCGCCAGATGGCCGAAGAACAACAAAACGCCGATGCGCTCGAGGAGATCGACTCGCTCGTGCAGCAGTTGGCCTCCGCGGACGCGGACGCAGAGAGGTAGAGCCCCGATGACGCAAGCCAACGTGCCCACATTCAGCATGCCCGGCCCCCCGCCCGGCGGCGGCTCGGCCGGCGGCCGGTTCACGCCGGTCGATCCCATCCGCCTGCTGCGCCAGTACAAGTGGCTGCTGCTGGTCACCGCCGTGGTCGGCATCGCGCTGGGCTTTGGCGTGTTCAAGCTGCTGGTGAAGTACGCTCCGGAGTGGACCGCCTCGGCCACGGTGAGCATCCGATCCGAGATGACCCAGCCGATGTCGATCAACACCGACCGCCTGGTGGACACCCGCAACCTCGAAGTGCTCAAGCAGACCCAGGCGCTGTACATCAACACCGAGCAGAACCTGCGCGACGCGCTCAAGCGTGCCGACGTGCAGGAGACCCGCTGGTACCAGCAGCTGGGCAACAACCCCGAGGAAGCGTTCGACCAGCTTCGCGAAATGGTGCGGGTGCGATCGGTCCCCGAAACCCAGTTCGTGCAGGTCTCGGCCAGCGCGCCCGACCCCGACAGCGCGGCGCGCCTGGCCAACGCGGTCGTCGCCGAGTACATCAGCCGGACCGATCGGCTGAGCAAGCTCGGGCGCAACCGCATCGAAGAGATGTTCAACCGTCGCGCCGACACCCTGCGCGAAGACCTCACCGTCCTGCAAAGCCAGGCCGACAGCATCATGAACCAGACCGAGTGGGCGGTGAACGATCAGAACCGTGCCGAGGTCACCGCGCAGTTCGAATCGCTGATCGTGCAGCGTAACGAGCTGCTGCAGGCCATGACCGTCGCGCAGAACAGCTACCAGCAATTGCTCGAAGCGACGCAGCAGCAGACGTTTGAGCCCACCGCCGAGGACATCGCCACGGCCCAGCAGGATCCGATGATCCGCAACATCGACTCGCGCATCGTGGGCCTGCGCGAGCAGCGGCGCGTCGCGCTGGAGCGGTTCGGCGAAGGCCATCGCTCGGTGCGCGACCTGGACTTCCGCATCGCCGCGGCTCAGACCGAACGCGAGACCGAGTTCCAGAAGCAACTGGCGCAGTTGCAGGAGGTCAAGCTCGACCGCGCCGAGAACGCCGTCAACGGCTACCAGGCCAGTCTCGCCAACGTCGATCAGCGCCTGGCCGACCTGCGCCAGACGCGCCAGGAGATCGGTCAGAAGATGGCCGAGTACGAAAACCTCCAACGCGAGATCGAGCGGACCGAAGAGGCCCGGCTTCGGCTGGAGGAGATGCTCACGAGCGTCGAGATGATCCGCCAGCACCCCGCATCGCTTCAGGTCGAGTCGGCCACGCCCGCCAGCCCGCCGCGGATGCGCAGCTTCCCCAAGGCCGGCTCGGTCATCCCCGGCGTCACGTTCCTGCTGGTCGCCCTGGCCGCGGGCCTGGCGTTCCTCAAGGAGATGCTCGACAGCCGCATCAAGGGCCCCAGTTGCACCAAGCTGCTGTCGGGCGACTGTGAACTGCTGGGCGTGATCCCCGAGGCCTCGGACGACCCCAACCAGCCCGGGTCGATCGACCTGGTCGTGACGCGCGACCCCAACGGCCTGCTGGCCGAGAGCTTCCGCCAACTGCGCGGCGAGGTGATCAACCGCATGCAGCGCCATCGGTTCAAGACGCTGATGGTCGCCGGCTGCCAGCCGCGCGGCGGCACCAGCAGCATCCTGGCCAACCTCGCGGCCAGCGCCGCGTTCAACGATCGGCGCACGCTGATCATCGACGCCAACCACCGCCGGCCCCACCAGCATCGCATCTTCGATCTGCCCCCGGCCCCGGGCCTGGCCGACGTGCTCAACGACCAGGCCCCGCTCGATCAGGCCGTGCAGAACACCGCGATCCAGGGCCTGGACCTGATGGGCATCGGCCAGGCCGAAAGCCACCTCATGGAGCGCGTCGAGAGCGAAGCGTTCACGCAGATGCTGCGGCAACTGGAACAGCGGTACGACCTGATCCTGATCGACGCCCCGCCGCTGAGCGTGGTCGGCGACAGCCGCGTGCTGGCCAACCGCGTCGACGCGGTCGTGCTCAACGTCCGGGCCCTGCAGGAGAAGCGCGGGCTGGTCTCGCGCATGATCAACCAGGTCAACGACGCCCGGGCCGAGTTCCTGGGCCTGGTGCTCAACGGCGTGCGCTCCAGCGCCGGCGGCTACTACCGCCGCAACTTCGAGGCGTTCTATGAGTACCAGAACGGCGGCACAGACGGCGCGGCGCCCGCACGCAAGCGCGCCGGCCGCACCCGCGAACCCGTCAAGTCTTAAGGCAAGCCCCACACCGCCGAAGACCACGCCGCACTTTACCGCCCCGCCACTTCGGCGGGGTTTTTATTGACGCGCGCCGATCATCGATCAGGGCGATCAGAACCTGCCGGTCTCGCGCGGGTAGTTCGCCGTGGATGGCAGCCGGATGAAGGTCGGCGTGATCCGCGGCGCGTCCGACACCGACCACGCCGACCGCCGCGATGCGCTTGACCCGGGACGTCCGAAATCCAGCAGCGATCCAATGCCAATTCTTATGCGATCGGTTTTTGTTGGATTTTCCTTGACCGCCGCCGCTGTGCTAGGTAACCTTCACATTGAGCAATCATCGCCGCCCGCCTGGGCGGTGCGTGTCCGGGAAGTTATGAGATGACATTGGGCTGGCGGAGAAACGTGCGGACGTTTCTTGATGTATTTGCTGGGGTCGGTCCCTCGCGGGCCTGCCTCTGACGTTGCGCCGCGGTGGGGTGGCCCACAGGATCCGCGGCGCTGCGGAGATGATGGAGGGTCGGCGTTTGCTTCGCGTGCGAACACGACCGAGATGATTTCACCGGTAAGCTGTTTGTCCAGTTGGGTTTATTAACCCACGCGGGCGTGCTGGTGTGGAGGGAAGCCGACTCGACGGACGCGGCTGGTCGCCAAGTGCGGCCCCGCGTCCGTCGGGCCTCGGCGCTTGGGCCCCCACGCGGGCCCGCCGGTTTCCAGATCGATCGACCCCGCGCCCGACCGCCGCGACGGCTTTGAGCGCGCCCAACGCGCGGCCGATCGCGACACGCCGGCGCGCCCTTCGCTTTTTTCATCGCTCGGTTCAGCAATCAGTTAACAACATGAACGCTGTTCATGCGTCGTGGTGGCGCGCCCGGCGGCGGTGCGCCGCCCAGGGGTGGGGCCGGCCGCGATCAGCCGCCGCCCAACCGCTGGAGCCGATAGACCGCCGGCCAAAGCCCGGTCACCTGCTCCAGTGGCACCGTCCGCGCGGCGAACGCCGGGTTGAGCGGTTGCAGCCGCACGTACGCTTCACCCTCGAAATACACCCGCTTGAAGGTGGTCTGATGGTCCGGTTCGAGTCGAATGAAGCAATCATCCCCGTCGGCCGCGGCCCGGGCGGGGCTGAAAACGATCACGTCGCCCTGCCCGTAGGCCGGCTGCATCGATTCGCCCACCACCCGGGCGGCGAACGCCTGCGGGTCGCTGACCTCCGGCACAGCGACGTACTCGTCGGCCACACGGGCCGGGTAGTCCAGATCGGTGAATTCCGAGGGATACCCCGCCGCCACGCGGTTGATCAGCGGCACCTGATAGCGGACGGCCCCGAGCGGGTCGATGTTGCCCTCGTGCGTTTCGAGCAGGGCCGCGAGCTTGCCCGAACGGTACAGCGCATCGAGGTCGCGGCCGCCGGCGTCGCGGTCGGCCGCCGAGTGTTTGAGCAGGGCGGTGAGCTGGCGCGAACGGCGTTCAATCGCCGCGACCTTCGCCCGCACGTTCGCGGGGGTCCGCTGCCAGTCCGCGGCCTGGCGGAGCTGGCCGTCGGCGATCTGCAGCGCCGCCTCCAGCCGCTCCAGCAGCGCCGCGCTGGGCGGGTTGGTCAGCCGATCGTTCTCGATCGCCGACAGGTACGCCTTGGAACATTGCACCGCCGCGGCGACCTGAGCCAGCGTCCGGCCCAGCGCCACCCGCCGCGCCCGCACGATCGGTCCGATGCCCGTCATGATCACGCTCCAAAAAATTACCACTTGACGTTAGGTTAATGTTTGGGTATTCTTCTGTCAACAGGTTCAATGAATGCTGAACACCGGGACACCTCGACTGGGGCACGCACGATGATCGCCATGCCGGACCGCACGACCGGAAGACCTGATGACACCGTGGCCGAGCAACTGCTCAACCGGGCCGACTGGCTGGATTCGACCGACCGGGCGCTGCTGCATGCGGTGCTGGCCCGGGGCGTGTCGACCGCGTCGCTGGCCGAGGTCGCGGGGGTGAGCCAGCGGACGATTCAGCGGCGGGTGGCGCAGTTGCGCGAGCGGCTCAACGACCCCTCGGTGCTCGCCGTGCTTCGCCGGCACCCGCTTTGGCCGGCCCGGACCGCGGCGGTGGCGATGTCGGTCGTGGTCCGCGGCCGGACGTATCACCAGGCCGCCCACGAGCTGGGCCTGACCTACCACACCGTCCGCCAGCAGATGCAGCAGGTCCGCGCCCTGGTCGGCATCGAACGCCACGCCCACGCCCAATGACCGATCGATCCCCGACCATCAGCGTGCACCTGCACCGCGAGCTGGCCACGGCCGTCGCGCCCACGCCTCGCGTCTGCCGCGTCGCGGCGATGTTCGGCCTGGGCGTCGACCAGCGCCGCACGCTCGAGCTGATCCCGCCGACCGACCTTGCCCTTCGCCCCGGGCAACTGATCTTCATCACCGGCGCCTCGGGCGGGGGCAAGTCGACGCTGCTGCGCCTGATCGCCACCGGCCTGGCCGGGCGCGACGACGTGGCGGTGATCGACTTCGACGCGCTGGCCCTCGACACCGACGCGGCGCTGATCGACGCGCTCGACGCGCCGCTGGCCGATGCGATGCGCTACCTCGCGCTGGCCGGGCTCAGCGATGCGTTCGTCATGCTGCGCAGGCCGCGCGAGCTGTCCGACGGGCAGCGGTATCGTTTTCGCCTGGCGTGCGCGATGCGTCGCGTCGAGCGCGCGGCCCAGCCGTGGGTCGTGGTGCTGGCCGATGAGTTCTGCTCGACGCTGGACCGGCAGACCGCGTCGGTGATCGGTCGCAACCTGCGGCGCTTCGTGACGCGCGCCGCCGAGGGCGCCGGCCGGCGGGTGTGCTTCATCGCCGCGACGACCCACGATGACCTGCTCGAACCGCTGTGCCCCGACACGCTGATCGTGCCCGAGCCGGGCGCGGGCGTCGCCGTGCACGAGCGGCCGACGCGCTGAACGCTTCACACCTTTTGCACGCCATGCCCCACGCCCCGACACTCGCCGCGCGATTCGCCGCGCTCGATCCGGCCGGCCCACCGGCCGACGAGCTGACCCTGCGGCCCGGCACGCTGGCCGACTACGCGCCGCTGGCGGCGCATCATTACCTGCGCCGCCGGCCGGTGACGGCCACGGCGGTGTGGGTGCTGGCCGACGCGCGGCCCACGGTGGTCGGCCGGTACCTGGGCCGGCGCGGCGAAGCGCGGCCGGTGGGCGTGCTGGTGGTCTCGCTGCCGGCGCTGGCCTGCGCGTTGCGCGACGTGGCGCTGGGTGGCCGCTACCGCGGGCTGAGCCGGTCCGCGGCGGCGCGGCTGCTCAACGCCGAGGTGCGGTGCATCAGCCGCGTGGTCGTGCATCCCCAGTGGCGCGGGCTGGGCCTGGCGGTGCGGCTGGTGCGCCACGCGCTCGATCACGCCGCGACGGCCTACACCGAGGCGCTGGCCGCGATGGGGCGTGTGCACCCGTTCTTCAAGCGGGCGGGGATGATCGAATACCACCGCTGGCCGCTGCGGCGCGACCAGCGCCTGCTCGACGCGCTGGCCCACGCCGGTTGCCAGCCGTGGATGCTGGCCGACGGGTCGCGCCTGCGCGGCCGGCTGACCCGTGGCGATGCGCCCGCGGCGCTGATGCGTGCCGAGCTGTCGCGCTGGGCGGGTCGGCGGCTGACGCTCGATGAGCAGTTGGCCAAGGCACGCGATGAACTGCTGTGCGAACCGCTGTACTACCTGCACGCGCGAGATGCCCCATGACCGACGCGCCGCTGAAGTCCATCCCGCTGGATCGCCTGCGCGATCACCCGGCCAACGCCAACGTGATGCGGGCCGACCTTTTGGACACGCTGACCCGGCACATCGACGCGACCGGCCACTACCCGCCGCTGATCGTCCGGCCGATGCCCGGCGAGGGCGGGGCGTACCAGTTGCTCGACGGCCACCACCGCCGCGCCGCGCTCGACCGCCTGGGCCACGCCGCCGCGCGGTGCGTGGTATGGGATGTCGACGACGAGCAGGCGCTGGTGCTGCTGGCCACGCTCAACCGCCTCGAAGGCGCCGACGACCCCCGGCGCCGCGCGAAGCTGATCGCCGAGTTGAACGACCGCCTGGGCCGGGGCCGGGCCGACCTGGCCAAGCTGCTGCCCGAAAGCTCGGCCGCGGTGGCGAAGCTGCTGAGCTTGAACAATCCGCTGCCCAAGCCCCGGCCCGCGCCGCGCCTGGCCGACCTGCCGCGCGCCACGCACTTCTTTCTGCTGCCGGCCGAGCGAGCCCGGCTCGACGCGGCGCTGGCACGCCTGGGCGGCACGCGCGAGCAGGCGCTGATGCGAATGGTCGAAAGGAGCCGGGCCGATGAGCGATGAAGCCAACACCCCATCGTCGCCGGCGCTGGTCGAGCTGATCGGGCGTATGCACGAAGGCGAGCAGGATTTGCGACAGGTCGCCGACGCGCTTGGGGTGAGCTTGCCGGAGTTGGCGGCGTTGGCCGATGAGCCGCGGTTCGGCCGCATCGCCGCGGCGCTGCGGCTGCTGGGCCGGTGTCGCGTGGAGAGTTTCTTAAGCCGCTACCAGGTGCATGCGATCGCCCGGTTGGTGCAACTGGCCGACCAGACCGAGGACCCGGAGCTGGCGCGCAAGGCCGCGGTGGACCTGATCAAGGCCGACCTGGGCGAGCCGCGCGCCGGCAAGGCGAGCGCGGCGGTGCCGACCGACACGCCCGAAGCGCTGAACACCGCGCAGGTGCTGGCGCAGCTCGAACGGCTCGGCGGCGCGGAGGCCGAGCATTGACCGCCGCGCTGAGCCGGGCCTTGATCGACGTGCGCCCCACCACCCGGGCCGAGCTGCGCGGCTGGGTGCGCGCAACGCTGGAGCTCGACGTGCCCGACCACGCGCATTGCCCCGGCCACGCCTGCCCGATGGATTATCTCGAACACGCCTTTTTCGACCACGCGCCCGATGCGCTGGTCTGGGCCAACCGCGGCGGGGGCAAGACGTTCTACGGCGCCGTCGCCACGCTGCTGGACCTGGTCTTCAAGCCCGGCATCGCGGTGTGCATCCTCGGCGGCAGCTTCGATCAATCCCAGCGCATGTACGAATACCTGCGCGACCTGTTGGACCGGCCGGGCCTGCGCGGGCTGGTGGCCGGCAAACTCACCCAGCGCGGGGCGCGACTGACCAACGGCAGCCGCGTCGAGCTGGCGGCGCAGTCGGACACCTCGATCCGCGGCCGGCGCGTGCAGAAGCTCCGCTGCGATGAGGTCGATCTGTTCGACCGCGAGCGGTGGCGGGCGGCGCAGTTCGTCACCCGCAGCAAGTGGTGCGGCGACACGCTGGTCCGCGGCGGCGTCGAAGCGATGAGCACGATGCACCGGCCCTACGGCCTGATGCACGAGCTGACCACCGCCGCCGGCGG
Organism: uncultured Planctomycetaceae bacterium; assembly: GCA_964620345.1. Lineage (GTDB taxonomy): Bacteria > Planctomycetota > Phycisphaerae > Phycisphaerales > Zrk34 > CAZUHK01. The sequence continues at coordinate 5,396 of CAZUHK010000021.1, read as the reverse complement.
CCGCGGCGCGTGGCGCGTGCTGCGGTGGTGCGCGATGGACGTGATCGACCGCTGCGAGCCGTGGCGCGCCTGCCAGGGCTGCTCGCTTTGGCCGGCCTGCGGCGGGGCGGCGAAGGCGGCGGCGGGGTTCCTGCCCGTCGCCGACGTGCTCGCCCAGCAGGCCAGGGCCAGCCGCGAGGCGTTCGACAGCGAGATGCTCTGCAAACGCCCGAGCACGAGCAACCTGGTCTTCCCCACGTTCGACCCGGCGATTCACGTCCGCCCGCTCGACGCCGAGCCGAAGCTGCAATGGGTCGGCGGGGTCGACTTCGGCATGCGCAATCCGTTCGTCATGCTCTGGGCGCAACTGCGGCCCAGTGCCGGGGGACTTTGCCTCGAGGTGATCGATGAGTACGTGCAATCCGACCGCACGCTCGAGCAGCACGTGACGGCACTGGGGCGGCGTGACTGGCCTTGGCCGGCGTGGGTGGGGGTGGACCCGGCCGGCCGGGCGCGCAACGATCAGACCGGCGCGTCCAACGTCGCGGTGCTCGGCGCCGCCGGCTACCGCGTGCGCCACGCCGGCTCGCGCATCGACGCGGGCATCGAACTGCTCCGCCGTCGCCTGACCCCCGCCGACGCCGCGCTCGGCCCGCAACTGCTCATCCACCCGCGCTGCACGTCGCTCATCCGCAGCATCGAGGCCTACCACTTCGACCCCGACCAGCCGCGCAACCCCACGCCGGTCAAGGACGGCCACGACCACGCGATCGACGCGCTGCGCTACCTGGCGATCAACCTCGAACGAAGCCGCGGCCGCATCGAACGGCGCGACTATTGAAGCGGCGGGCTCACACCAGCTCGGTCAGCACCCACAGCCCCGCGGCGGCGGCGATCATGCTCAGGACGATCAGGCCGGTCAGCCGCGTCGCCTGGTGGGCCAGCTCGTCGAGGTCGTCGAGCTTGAGCGTTTTGTAGACCACGGCGATCACCGCGGCCAGGGGGATCAGCAGCACCATCCACACCTGGTGCAGCGGCAGCGGATCGAGGAACGGCCGCCAGGCGAGCGTGGGGATCAACAGCAGCGCGGCGTGCATCATGGCGCGGCGTCCTGCCGCGTCAGCACGTGGCCGCGCAGCGCCGGCGGGGGCGTGGCGGCGCGGTCGCGCCGCGGGTCGATCCACGCCAGGTCGATGATCACCAGCAGGTTCAGCAGCCCCGCCAGGGCGCAGTAGAGCGTGCCCATCTCGTTGACCCGGCCGATCGAGACGGTGTAGGCCGACACCTCGTACGCCCGGGGCGGGCGGGCGGGGAAGACGCTGGTGCGTTGTTTTTCCAGGGCGCGTTGCTTGAGGTGCTGGTGGAGCGTGTCGATCGCGATGGTGGCCGGGCCGGCCATGACCTGAGCGACGTACCAGAGGCGGTCCTCGCGGCGGTCGATCACGTCGATGCCGCCGATCAGCAGGCCGGCAAGGTAGAGCGACACGAGGGCGACCATGATGACCAGGCCTCGCTTGCGTTGACCGACGAGCACGTGGCCCAGGCCCGGCAGCAGCCAGGCGGCGAGGGCGGCGGCGGCGAGCGGCGCGGGGCCGGCCGGTGGTGTGGAAGGCGAGGACACACGGGGCTCCGGATGGCCCGCATCGGCGGCGGGGCGAAGGGCGGCAAAGCCCCGGCCGCATGGGGCCAAAACGGTGTTGACACGGCGAAGACTTAGGTTAGTTTACCGCCATCCCCCCGGCAACCCGACGCCGGGCGGACACTCGGGATCGGCGTGCCGCGGCGCGCGGTCCGGTAATCGGTGCCCGTGCTGAGCCACGCACACGGAGTCTGATCATGCCAAGGCGTCTGCTCGAATCCGATCCGCTCGACGAACGGCACACCTGGGGCGCGTGGACACAAGCGCCGCGTTTGCACGACGAAGACCTTGAGCCGGACGAGGATATTGACGAAGAAGACGAAGAAGACTTCGACGACTTCGACGAGGACTTCGACGACGAGGAAGACTTCGACCTGGAAGACGACCTCGACGACGAAGACGAGTTCGACCTCGACGAAGACGAGGAGCTGTAGGGCCGGTTGATGCGCGTTCGTCACGCGGCCGGCCTCGCGGCTCGGCTGGCAAGAGGAGCGTGCGATGAGCGATTCGACGTCCGGCAAGCCCACTTCGACCGACCCCCCCGCCGACCGCCGCGCCGACACGGGCGACCCGGCCCGCGGCCGCAGCGTCGTCGATCGCCGCAGCGGTCTGGACCGGCGGGACGCCTCGGGCCTCAAGCGCCTGCGCGGCCCGGGCCGACGCAGACCCGAATTCAACCGCGCCGCCGAGGAAGGCGAGTTCACCGACGAGCAGTTCCTGTTCGTCATGGCCATCAACGCCTTCAAGAGCGCCAACCACAAAACCTTCCCCACCTGGACCGAGGTGCTGGAAGTCGTCCGCAAGCTGGGCTACCGCAAGACCATGGCCAGCGAGCTGAACCTGCCCAGCGCCGAGGACTGGACCGAACCGGCCGACGCCCCGTCGATGCCCGGCCAGATCGTTGAGGCCGGCGAGCTCCGCGAAGACGGCGCCGACGACCTGCCCGATGACGAGGCGTTCGAGGCGCTGACGATCGACGACGAGGATTGATGCGGCGCCGCGCATCACACGACCAGCCGGGAACAAACAAGCCCGGCGCCGCGCGGCGCCGGGCTTGTCGGTATGGATGAGGTTCGCGGCGCCGCTTAAGCGTAGTAGTCGGCGTTCTTCTGGATGTACTCCTGCCACTCGTCGGGCAGGTCCTCTTCGGGGAAGATGGCCTTGACCGGGCACTCGTCGACGCACAGGCCGCAGTCGATGCAGGTGTCCGGCTCGATGTAGAGCATTTCGGAATCTTCGAACTCCGGCTCATCCTTGGTCGGATGGATGCAATCGACGGGGCAGACCTCGACGCAGGCGGTGTCCTTGGTCCCGATGCACGGCTCGGCGATGATGTGAGGCATAACGACCTTCCTTCGCAAAGGGCGGGGGGAACTTCTCGAACAGTATAGTGAGCCGCAGGCGCGGGGCAACGGGGATCAGGCGGCGCAAAGGAAAAGGCGCCGGCCTCGGCCGACGCCTTTCGTCACTTCGCGCTCCAACGGGCCTCGTGGCTTGCCGGGTCGTTTAAGGTTCGGAGCCGACCCGGCCCGCGCCGGTTTAGCGGCGGCGGGTGGTTTTCTTCGTGGCCTTCCGTTTGGTGGCCTTCTTCTTGGTCGCCTTCTTCTTCGTGGCCTTCTTCTTGGTCGCTTTCTTCTTCGCGGTCTTCTTCTTCGCGGTCTTCTTCTTGGCGGCCTTCTTCTTGGTCGCCTTCTTCTTGGTGACCTTCTTCTTGGTCGCCTTCTTCTTCGCAGTCTTCTTCTTGGCGGCCTTCTTCTTCGTGGCCTTCTTCTTGGTCGCCTTCTTCTTCGTGGTCTTCTTCTTAGCCATGGCTTTGTGTCTCCTTTCACGAAGCCGTTGGAGAGCGCTACGTCAATCTACTGTTCGCGCGAAGCGGGTGTCAATGAAATCTTTACCCTACGACGCTGTTGTTATCGTCCCCATCGCGGCCGCTTCTTGAGCGAAAAGCGCAACCGCTGCGCCCCGTCGTGCGCGCGAACGTCCGAGGCGCGGCGCGTTGTAGCGCTGCGCCGACGGTTCTACAATCGCGTTTGCACCCGCTAAAAGAAAGGCCAAACGCCATGTCCGACTCGCCGCGCACGCCCATGGTCGTCATCGTTCGAGACGGCTGGGGGACGAACCCCAACCCCGAGCACGACGCCTTCAACGCCGTGAAAATCGCCGACACCCCACACGCAGACGCGATAAAAAAATGTTACCCGTGGACGCTCATCCGCACCTCCGGCGAAGACGTGGGCCTGCCCGAGGGCACCATGGGCAACAGCGAGGTGGGCCATCAGAACATCGGCGCCGGCCGCATCGTCGACCAGGATTCGGTCCGCATCACCAAGGCCATCCGCACCGGCGCATTCTTCGAGAACGACGCGCTGCGGCAGGCCGTGCAACGCGCCAAGGACCACGGCGCGACCGTTCACGTGATGGGTCTGGCGTCGGACGTGGGCGTGCATTCGCTGCTGGGTCACCTGTTCGGCTGCGTCGATCTGTGCGCGAAGATGGGGCACGACAAGCTCGCGATTCACTGCTTCACCGACGGCCGGGACTCCGGCCCGTTCACCGGCAAGGGCTTTATCGAAAGGATCGAAGGTCACTGCAAGAAGGCCGGCGTGGGCGCGGTGGCCAGCGTCGTCGGCCGGTACTACGCCATGGACCGCGACCACCGCTGGCAGCGCGTGCAGCGGGCCTACGACCTGCTCACCGGCCGGGACGCCAACGTGCCGCACTTCAAGGCCGCGGCCGACGCCGTGCAGGACTATTACGACAACCCCACCAACGACAGCCAGAGCGGCGATGAGTTCATCACCCCCCGCACCGTCGGCGACGACTGGCAGGAGACCCGCATCGCCGACGGCGATTCGGTCATCTTCTTCAACTTCCGCGGCGATCGGCCACGCGAGATCAGCCGCGCGTTCGTCATGGACCGGTTTCACGGCCACGTCAAGCCGTCGCCCGACACCGGCGAGGCCGGCTTCGACCGCGGCGCCAAGCTCGACCTGTGCTTTGTCACCCTGACCGCCTACGAGCAGGAGCTGAACAAACTGGTGGACGGCGTGGCGTTCCCCAAGCCGCCGAAGATGCGGAACATCGCCGGCGAGTGGATCGCGGCCAAGGGGCTGCGGCAGTTCCGCTGCGCCGAGACCGAAAAGTTCCCGCACGTCACCTTCTTCTTCAACGACTACCGCGACGAGCCGTTCGACGGCGAGGGCCGCGAGATCGTGCAGTCGCCCAAGGTGGCCACCTACGACCTGCAGCCGGCGATGAGCGCCCCGGCCGTGCGCGACAAGGTGCTCGAGGCGCTGGACGAGGACTACGCGATTCTGATCGTGAACTTCGCCAACGGCGACATGGTCGGGCACACCGGCAAGCTGGACGCGGCGGTCGCGGCGATCCAAACGGTCGATCAATGCGTCGGCGCGATCGTGGACAAGACACTGGCCAAGGGCGGCCGACTCATCGTGACCGCCGACCACGGCAACGCCGAGCAGATGTGGAGCCCGCAGGACGACTCGCCTCACACCGCGCACACGACGTACCCGGTGGAGTGCGTCATCGTCGACGACCGCTACGCCGACGACCGGCGGGTGTCGCTGCGCGACGGCGGGCGGCTGGCGGACATCATCCCCACGGCCCTGTCGCTGATGGGTCTGGACAAGCCCGAACAGATGACCGGCGAATCGCTGATCGGCTAGAGCAGGTTGCAGCGTTACGTCGTGTCTGTCGGGTGCGACACCTTGTCCGCTTCAGCGGCAAGGTGTGCGGGCGTGCGGACGGCATCACACCT
>CAZUHK010000020.1:20549-25060 GCA_964620345.1 uncultured Planctomycetaceae bacterium | reverse complement strand
GAGCTGGCGCCGCGCCTCGCCGCGGGCCGTTACCTGCTGGGCATCGCCGGCCCGCCGGGCGCGGGCAAGTCCACCCTCGCCGCGGCGCTCGCACGCGAGGTCAATCGCCTGCGCCGCGACGACCACGCGGCGATCGTCGTGCCGATGGACGGCTTCCACCTGACCCACGCCGAGCTGGCCGCCCGGGGCATCGGCGATCGCAAGGGCGCGCCGCACACCTTTGACGCCGAGGCGTTTGTTCAGACGGTGCACCGCCTCGCGGCGGTGCCGCCGATGACCGTGCTGGCCCCGCGGTACGATCGCGCGCGGCACGAGCCGGTGGCCGATGCGATCCTCGTGCCGCCGCACGCGGCGCTGATCGTCATCGAGGGCAACTACCTGCTGCTGGATGAGGCGCCGTGGCGCGACGTGCCGATGCTGCTCGACGAGGTGTGGCATCTGGACGTGCGGCTCGAAACGGCGTTGGGGCGGGCGCGCCGCCGCCACCTCGCCGGCGGCTGCACCCCGGCCGAGGCCGATGCGAAGCTCGCCCGCAACGACCGGCCCAACGCCGAGCGGATCGCCGCCGCCGCGCCGCGGGCCGATCGCGTCGTCCGCCTCGATCACTGATCCGCTCGGGGCTGGCGGCAAGAACCTATCATGCCCGCGATGCCCGAAGATGCGCAGGACATGTCGTCGGAGCTGCGCCGCGCCATCGCGCCGTGGTGCGGCATGCTCGATGCGCTGCACTGCGGCGCGTCGATCATCGACCGCGCCGGCCGCATCGTCTACATCAACGACCGGCTTTGCCGGATGATGAGGCGCGACCGCGACGAGTTGATCGGCATGCGCGTGGCCGACCAGTACGCCGATCCGCAGATGCGCGACCGCGTTGCGCGGATGCTCGAGAAGTTTGATCGGTCCAGCGAGGCCGAGACGTATATCGAGCGGCCCGACGGCAGCCGGCTGCCGGTGCTCACCGCGAGCAAGCCCCTCGAGGCCGACGCGCTCGACGGGCCGTTGCGCGTGGTGACCGTCAACGACATCACGCGCTTGAAGGAAGCGATGGACGACATCGCCGAGCTGAGCGACACCGTGCTCAGCCAGGCCGTGGACCTCAAGCGCCAGGCCGAGGCGCTGGACAACCGGGTGCGCGAGCGGACCGCGGAGCTTCGCGCGGCGAACATGGACGCGATCTACATGCTCGCCGTGGCCAGCGAGGCGCGGGACGGCGACACCGGCGCGCACGTGCGGCGGATCGAGCGGTACGCCCGCGCGGTGGCGATCGAGATGGGCCTGCCCGATGCCCAGGCCCGGCGCATCGGGTACTCGGCCATCCTCCACGACGTGGGCAAGATCCACACGCCCGATGAGATCCTTAAAAAGCCCGGCAAGCTCACCGCGGCCGAGCGGGCGCGGATGCAGCGGCACACGGTGGTCGGCGAGGCGATCCTCTCCACCCAGCCGTTCTTCGAAACCGCCCGGCAGATCGCGCGCAGCCACCACGAGAATTATGACGGCAGCGGCTACCCCGACCGCGCGGCCGGCCAGACGATCCCGCCGGCGGCGCGCGTCGTGCACGCGGTGGATGTGTTCGACGCCCTGTCCAGCCCACGGGTCTACAAAGACGCCTGGCCGCTGGAACGCGCCGCGCAGGTCATCCGCGACGGCCGGGAGAAGGACTTCGACCCGTGCGTGGTCGATGCGTTCGTCGCGCTGTTCGACCGCGATGCGTTCGCCCAGATCCGCCGGGCCGTGCCCGATTGCGATGGGCGCGACGGCGGGGCGGTGATAGACTCGCCGCCGCCATGAGTGTTTCGCTTGCGAAGGTCACCGAGGCGCTGAACGCGATCGCCCCGCTCGACGGCGCCGAGGCGTGGGACAACGTCGGCCTGCTGCACGCGCCCTCTCGCCCGCGGCGGATCAAGGCGGCGCTGCTCACGATCGACCTGACCGACGCGGTGTTCGCCGAGGCGGTCGAGCGCCGCGCCGAGCTGATCGTCGCCTATCACCCGCCGATCTTCAGCGAAGTCACGCGCATCGGCGCGCTCAAGCCGGCGGTCGTGCGGGCGATCGAGCGGCGCATCGCGCTCTACTCGCCGCACACCGCGCTGGACGCGGCGCCCGGCGGCGTGTGCGACTGGCTGGTCGCGGGTCTGGGCGCGGTCGATCCGGTGCAACCGATCCACCATCACCACGAGCGGCCGGCCGGCGAGACGATGAAGATCGTCACGTTCGCGCCACGCGACGCGGCGGACGGCCTGCGCGCCGCGATGAGCGAAGCCGGGGCGGGCGCAATCGGCGATTACGATCAGTGCTCGTTCAACCTCGATGGCCACGGCACGTTCCGCGGCGGCGAATCGACTCACCCCGCCGTCGGTCGGCGCGGCCGGCTCGAGCGCGTCGCGGAGACGCGGCTGGAGATGGTCAGCTCAACCGGCGCGCTGCCCGAAGCGCTGGCGGCGCTGCGGCGGGCGCATCCCTACGAAGAGCCGCCGATCGAGGTGTACGCCCTTCAGCCCCGCCCGCGCGCCGACGCGGGCCCGGGCCGCGTCGCGACGCTCGCAAAGCCCATCGCCCGGACCACGCTGATCCGACGCATCAAGCGGTACCTGGGCCTGCGCCACGTCCGCCTCGCCGCGCCGGCGAGCGCGATGGCCGGCGACAAGGTGAAGACCATCGCCGTGTGCCCCGGCGCCGGCGGGTCGCTGTTCAAGTCGCTGGGCGGGATCGACCTCTACCTCACCGGCGAGATGCGCCACCACGATGTGCTGGCGAAAACCGAGGCGGGCGCGGCGGTCGTGCTGACCGATCACACCCACACCGAGCGCGGCTACCTGCCCACGCTGCGCCGGCGGCTGCGCGCGGCGGTGGATATCGATGTGCACGTCGCACGGCGCGATCGCGAGCCGCTCGACATCGTCTGAGCAAACGCGACCCGCATGAACATGCGGGGGCGACATGAACTCACTTCACGTCGGCCGATACGTCGCGACGCAGCCCGGGGCTTCGGTGACGCTCACGCACAGCAGCGAAACCTCGGCCGGCAGGCGCGCCCCCAGCGCCCCGGCGATGTATCGCGCGACCAACTCGGCCGTGGCGTTGCCGGCGCCGATCGCTTCGTGGTCGTTCAGGTGCGTGTGATGCAGCGGTTGGGTGATGCTCCGCAGCGCCGCCTGCAGCGCGTGAAAGTCGATGACCCAGTCGTGCTCGGTCAGCTCGGCCGCGGCGACCGCGGCGGTGATGCGCCAGTCGTGGCCGTGCACCGGCTCGGTCGAGCCATCGGGCATCCGCAGCGCGTGGGTCGCGTTGAACGTGGTGTGAACGGTCAGCTCGTACATGCGGCGGGGAATTGTAGCACGCCGCGGGGCGTTCACGCCGCGGCGGGCGCGGCGACCGGGCGGGTGACCTTGAGCTTGTCGGCCGGCACGCGCGACAGGTCGATCGGCTGGCCCTCGGCGGCGCCGGCGCGGTCCAGCAGGTGGATGACGGGCCGATCCAGATGATTGGGATTGGCCGCGATGATGCGCGCGGTGCGATTGGTCGAGAGCTTCACATAGGAGCCGACGGGGAACAGGCCCGCGGCCTGAACCAGGGCGCGGGTGGCGGGCTTGTCGAACTGCCCGGCCGCGGCGAAGCGGACCATCTGCTCCATCGCGGTGTAGGGCAGCTTGTCCTGCCGGTAGCCGCGCGGGCTGGTCAGCGCGGCGAACACATCGGCCACGGCGATCAGGCGCGACAGGTCGTGCAGCCCCTCGCCGCGCAGCCCGTGGGGGTAGCCGCTGGCGTTGTCGCGCTCGTGGTGCTGGTAGGCCGCGAGCTGCACGGGCGCGGGCAGGCCCTCGATGTGGTCGGTCAGCACCACGCCGTAGGCCGTGTGGCGCTGGACGCGGCCGCGGTCGATGTCGGTCAACTGCTCGCCGCCGGCGCGGATGCGGGCCGGCACCATCATCATGCCCATGTCGAACGTCAGCCCGGCCAGGCCCGCGAGCTTCGCGTCGCGCTCGCCCCAGGTGAGCTGAGCGGCGGTGGCCATCGCCAGCACCGCCACGCACATCGCGTGGTCCGGCAGGTAGTCCTCCCGCCGCGGCACCAGCAGCGCCAGTTGCGTGAACCGCTGGCGATGCTCGAGCATCATCGGCCAAAGCGCCTCGACGATCGCCATGAACGCCGACACATCGATCGTCCGCCCCTCGTCGATCTTCGTGTACAGCTCACGAAGCTGATCGACCTGCGCTTCACGGAACTCGACCAGCGCCTCGGCCTCGGGCCAGGGCTCGCCGGTGCGGCGGTGCACGTCCCACACCTCCATCTCCTCGGGCGCGATGCGCTGTTCGATCTGCTCGACCAGGTCGGCCATGCGCTGGGCGACCGCGTCGGCCTGCTGCATGCGCTGCTTGCGCAGGCGGATGGCCGCGGGGCTCTGGCGGTCGGATTCGTATTGCGCGGCGCCGGCCCGCGGTGGCTTCGGCTTCGGCGGCGCGTCGGTCGGCGGCGAGGCCGGTTCATTCATCGCGCGCTTCGGCGAACCG
>CAZUHK010000020.1:0-20539 GCA_964620345.1 uncultured Planctomycetaceae bacterium | reverse complement strand
TGGCGCGGCGCCGATGCCCGCCCCGCCGGCCGGCGGCAGTTCCTCGGCGCTGTCGGCCAGGTAGATCTCGGACGAGCTTTGCCGCATCAGCATGTCGATGTGGCGCTGGGTGATCGTGGTGCCCGCGGGGATGATCTTCTGGCCCCCGGGCAGGAACAGCGACTGCTCGTGGCGGTCGCCGGCTCGGATCGTGGAAAGGCGTAGGCACTTCATGGGGGGTCGATGGCTCTGGTACGCCGGCCCCGGCGCTGGGTGTACCGCTTCCTGTGTCGTATCGGATACCCTCGGCCATCGCTTAACGCGGAGCGTGCGGTTGTGTGAAGCCGATAATCCGCTACCTTGCTGGGCGGCAACGGATTCGGTCGTCAACCGAGGAATTCGCGGACCATGGATGATGCGCCCCTGATGCTGTCGGTCAGCGGTCTTCGCGGGCTGGTCGGCCGCTCGCTCACCCCGGCCGTCGCCTCGCGGTATGCCCAGGCGTACGGCGCGTGGCTCAAGCAGGATCGCGGCGTTGAGCGGCCGCACGTGGTGATCGGTCGCGACAGCCGCCCGTCAGGCCCGATGGTCGGCAGCGCCGTCGCGGCGGGCCTGCTGGCGGTGGGTTGCCGGCTGACCGATCTGGGCATCGTCACCACGCCGTCGGTCGGCATCATGATCGACCACCTGGGCGCCGCCGGCGGGATTGTCATCACCGCCAGCCACAACCCGATCGAGTGGAACGGCATCAAGGCGCTCGACGCCGCGGGCGTGGCCCCGCCGCCCGAGCAGGTCGAGCGGATCATCGCGGCGTTCGAGGCCGATGCGCCGGCCTTCGCGCCGGTCGAAACATTGCAGCCGATCGAGCACGACGACTCGGCCACGCCGGTGCACGTCGAGCGTGTGCTGCGGCACGTGGATGCCGATCGCATCGCCGCGGCAAAGCTGAAGGTGGTGATCGATTCGGTTCACGGCGCCGGCGGCCCGGCCGCGGCGCTGCTGTGCGATCGGCTGGGCGTTGATCGCGTGGCCCTCTACGCCCAGCCGACCGGCCGCTTCCCCCACCCGCCCGAGCCGACGAAGCAGAACCTGACCGAACTGGCCGGCGCCGTGGCCGAGCACGGGGCGCACGTCGGCTTCGCGCAGGACCCCGATGCCGATCGCCTGGCGATCGTCGATGAGGCCGGCACGTACATCGGCGAGGAATACTCGCTCGCGCTGTGCGCCCGGCACGTGCTGGGCCGGGCCGGCCGCGGCGCCGAGGCGGTGGCGAACCTGTCGACCTCGCGCATGATCGACGACATCGCCGCGGGCGCGGGCGCGACCGTGCATCGCTGCGCCGTGGGCGAGGCCAACGTGGCCAAGCGGATGCGCGCCCAGCGCGCGGTGATCGGCGGCGAGGGCAACGGCGGGGTGATCTGGCCGGCCGTGGGCTACGTGCGCGACAGCATCTCCACCATCGCGCTTCTGCTCGAGTTGATGGCTCACAGCGGGCAGCGCGTTTCGCAACTGGTCGCATCGATCAGGCCGTACGCGATCCTCAAGCACAAGGTCGACATCCGCCCGGGCATGGCCGACGCGGCCGTCGCGGCGCTGGCCGAGGCGTTCGCCGATCAAAGGATCGACACGCAGGATGGCATCCGCATCGACACCGAGGGTGGCTGGCTGCACGTGCGGCCCAGCAACACCGAGCCGATCCTCCGCATCATCGCCGAGGCCGCGGACGTCGGCGCCGCCCAGGCGATGGTCGATCGTGCGAGCCGAATCATCGAACGGGCATGAGGGCGCCGCCGGGCGATCAGCCGTCGGCGTCGTCCGCATCGGCGGTGACCTGCGCCGCGGCCTTCAGGCGCTTGCCGCCGGGGTCGGTGAAGCGGGCGATGACCGTGACGGTCTGGCCCGGCTCCAGCGGGGCGTCCAGCGCGAGCTTGAGGTTGTAAGTACTCAGCGCCGGGTTGTAGTGCTGCACGTTCTGCTCGACGGTGAGCATCGGCGCCGCCCACGCGTAGAGCAGCGCCCCCTCGCCGCCGTTGGCCGCGCGGCGCAGTTCCACGTCGAACTCGCCCACGCCCTTGGTCAGGTCGCCCACGCGGTCGCGCAGCTCGACCATCAGGTCCAGCACGTAGGTTTGCTTTTGAGCGTCGTAGCCGATCGCGGTGAACGGCGAGATACGCATCGACGTGGGCACGAACGGCCAGGTCGTCGCCGCGGCGATGGTGGGGTCGCGATCGCGCCCGCCCTTGAGATCGATACAGCCGCTGAGCGACAGCACGCTCAACCCCGCAACCGCCATCAGACTCAGCCGCCGTCCGATCATGGCATGAGCGTACGTCGCCCGCCCCGCCGCTTCAACACGCGGCCGGATGTGCTACCATCTCCGCCCCGAAAGCCGCCAGTTTGATCACGATGGAGAGGTTTGTCATGCGGATTGCGTTGTTTTTCGCCTGCGGCGTGTTGCTCGCCGGCGCCGCCCGGGCCGAGCGGATCACCCTCAGCACCGGCGAGGTGCTCACCGTCGAAATCATCGAGCAGACCGACCAGGGCCTGACGGTCGCGCACCCGGTGCTCGGCCAATTCACGCTGGGGCCGGATCAGTACACGGCGATCGCCCCCGACGCCCCGCCGGCCCAGACCCCGCCGGCCGACGAGGCGCCGGCTGCGGCTGAGCCGGCGCCGCCCGCCCAGCCGCCCAAGCCCACCGGCTTGTTCGCCGATTGGCAAGGCGCGTTCGAGGCCGGTTTCGCCGCGTCGCGCGGCAACTCCGAAACGCTCGACCTGCGCCTCGGCCTGGGCGCCAAAAAAGAAACCGACCGCAACCGGTGGGCCGCCGACGCCGCCTACTACTTCAGCAGCGATCAGGGCGATACGTCCAAGAACGAGTTCACCGCCGGTCTGCTGCACGACTGGCTTATCCCCGATTCCAGGTGGTTCTATTTCGCCCAGGGCCGCTACGAGTTCGACGAACTCGAGGCGTGGGAGCAGCGCATCAGCGGCACCGCCGGCGTGGGCTACCAGTGGATCGACACCGACAAGCTCAACGTCCGGTTCCGCGCCGGTGCCGGCGGCAACTACGAGTTCGGCGACGTCGATGCGTTCACCCCAGAAGCCCAGCTCGGCGGCGAGCTGGCGTGGCAGATCAACGATACCCAGTCGCTCGAGGCCAGCACCGACTACTTGCCCGACCTCGGCGATTTTCCCGAGGCCCGCATCCGCTCGGCGGTGGGCTGGAAGATCAAGCTCGACCAGTTCACTGGTCTGAGCTTGAAAATGGGCCTGGAAAACGAGTACGAAACCCAGACCCAGGGCGACGCCGAGCACAACGACCTGAAGGTGTTCAGCTCGCTGGTGTACGAGTTCTGATCTGGTTGTCGTCGTCGGCCGCGGGCCGGGCGCGGGCGCGATCGACCGACGCCTCGGCGCCGAGGTAACCCAGCGCCGAAAGCGCGATGACCAGCAGCGCGGCGATCGAGTCGGCCGCGGCGGCGATGCCCTCGGCCTGCGCCGGCCAGATCAGCATCGCCAGGCCCGCGAGCTGGGCGACCGCGGCCACGATGAACTTACGCGAAGTGAATCGATTCATGGGGTGCTCCGGGTTCGAGGGATGGCTCGGGGTCAAAGGGCGAGCAGCCGCTTCACCCACGTTGCGATGACTTGTCCGACGCGGCCGCCGGCGTCGAGCGCGGCGCGGTCGAGCGCGGCCCGATCCATCGCGGCGCGGTAGGCCGGGTCGTCGGCGATGCGCCGCACGGCCTGATCGATCAGCACCGTCCGATCGATCGCCGCGGCCAGGTGCGGATGGCTCCGCTCAAACTCGCTCCAGTTCACATCGACTTGCTCGCGCACCCGGTCGCGCAGCGCGGTGGTGTTCGGTTCATTCATGGTCTGGGCTCCGTGGTGGGCAGGGTCAGCCAGCGGCGGGCGTCGGGGATGCGTTCGAGCAGCTCATCCTGGCGCTGCAGCAGCTCGACGGCCCGGGCCTGCGCCGCGGCGGCGTGGTGAAGGTTCTCGATGCGTATCAGCAGTTGCTGCTCGCTCTTCATCTGCTGCCGCAGCACCGCTTCGTCGGCCGCGAGGTACACCGCGAGGTGCTCGGCCAGCCACTGGCGGTCGATCGCGGCCTGGTCGTCGAGGTCGGCCTCGAAGCCGTCACGCAACGCCCGGCGCGTTTGAGCGTGCCACTGCTCGATGCGCTGCGTGTCGCCGGCCAGGAGCTCGGCCTCGGCTTGCATCGCGCGCTGGGCGACCCGCATCAGCGGCACGACCGACGGCGGCGAAGCGCAGCCGGTGAAGAGGATGACCGCGGCAACCGCGTTAAGCGGCGCGGGAGTTCTGAGCGATCGCATGTTGAATGGCCTCCAGGATTTCGCCGAGCCGGCGCTGCGTGCGCTCGAACTCGACCAGGGCTTGGGTGTTGCGGCGGACGGTGTGGATCATCAGGCGCACGTGCTCGTCGCTGCGCATCAGTCGTTCGTGCGCGGCGGTGAGCTGCTGCTCGCGCCGGCGGGAGTGGGCGCGCTCCCACACCCACAGCACGCCCATCAGCCCCGCGACGCCGAACTGAACGAGTGAGTCGATCATGGCATCGCCTCCGCCAGGGCGCGCAGTTCGAGCACGGTGCGTGCCCCGCGCCAGTCGTGGGTGATACGGTCAATGCCGAGCGCGCGCTGCGTGTCGGGCTCGAAGCATCGGTCGCCGATGCGCAGGCCGGGCATCAGGCGGGGCAACTCGAGCGCTGCGCGGCGTTCGTCCGGCGCGGCGACGGCGTGCCGGGCCAGCCACGCGGCCAGGTCGCCACGTTCATCGACCTGATCGGCGCCGCGGGCGCCGGCGGCGATCGACGCGGCGTACTTGCTCGTCGCGTCGACCCGGCGATGGGCGAAGCGGTCGGCCAGGTCGACACGCCGTTCTTCGAACGGCCCGGCGAACGGGTTGCCGGCCCAGCGCACGTCGGTCATCGGCAAGGGGTTGCGCAGCGTGGCCGTGACGCGAACGGCGAGCGTGCCGGCCTTGGCCGCGGCCAGCAGCGCCGGCGGCAGCGCATCGTCATCGAACCGCACCCCGGCCCGATCGGCCAGCACCAGCACGACGCCCGGGTAGCGCGACCAGTGCTGAGCATCGGTGCTGACATCGACGACCACGCCCATGCTGCGGCCGGCCGGGTCGGTGCTCAGCGCCGGGCCCAAGCGCAGCGGGACCGCGGGCGTCGCCCGGCCGTCGGCGAACAGCGCGGTCGCGTCGTACCGCGGGCCGGGCAAGCCGCCGTCTTCGTTGAGCACCCAGCGCCGGTAGACGTTGGCCACGGCATCGAAGTCGCTGCTGGTGGATCGGCCGTACTCGGCGTCGGTCAGGCCCTGGGCCTCGCCGGGCCAGCCGGGCAACAGGTCGAACGTCGATTCGACCACCGCCCCGCGCCCCACCGCCGTCCAGCGGATCGGCCGCGGCTCGGGCCCGCGCCGGGCGCGCTGGCCCGCAGCGAAGGTGAGCGGACGACCGCGCCCGTCGCTGCGAAGTGCGCGCAACTCACTGACGTGGCCGGCGTGCCAGGCCAATCGACGATCCACGTGAAGGCCGTGGTCGGTCAGCAGGCGCCCCAGCACGGCGCGCGCGGTGGTTCGGGCCGGCCAGGTGTGCGTCGTCGCCGCGTCGGGCACCCCGGGTGCCGCGAGGTCGAGCGAAGCGCGATCGTCGAGCGCCGCCAGCGCCGCGGCGAACGTCGCTTGCTCGATCGGCTCAGCCAGGGGCGCGTCGAGCGCCAGCGCCCACGCATCGCGAGCCGTGACGGTGACCAGCGTCGGCGACGTGTCGGCCTGTTCGATCTGTTCGATCCGCCCGACGAACAAGGCAAGCCAGCGGCCCCGGTCGCCGGTCTGACTGATCGGCTGCGCGATGGTCAGCGTGCGGCCGGCGAGGGTGCGAGCCAGGTCCGCTGGCATGGTGAGCATCGCTTGGCGTTCGTCCATCGGGCCGCGCGCGGTGAGTCGGCTCACCGTCGCCTCGGGGCACGGCCGGCCATCGATGAACACCACCGGCGGGCGGATCGGCCCGGCGCGATCGGGCGTGCGTGCGTGCAGCACGGCATGGGCATGGTGGTACGGGTTCACGTGGGTCATGCGATCACCGTCAGGGGTTGCGGATTGGCCGGCACCAGCGCGACCGGAGCGGACCAGGGGCCGCGCTGTCGCGCGCCGCCGGGGCCGACGGTGACCACGCGCAGGCGCACGGACGATTCGGTGGGCGTGTAGGTCAGCGCAGCGGCGCGTTCGGTGACATCGGGCGTGACGGCTGCGACGATGCCGATGCCCTCGGCTTCGAGTTCGATCGATGTGACGCCCTTCGCCGCCGGGGGCGCGGGCCAGACCGCGAACACGCGGGCGATGCCCTGCTCGATGAACGGTCGCCAGCCGCGATGCTCGGGCCACGATGCCAGCACGGGCGCCGGCCGCCATTGCCCGGCGTCGAGGATGAGCCGAACCGTCGCGTCGCCCGCGGGCTGCCCGTCGGCATCGACGCGGCGCAGCACGTACCCGGCCGGGCCAGGTGCATCGGGCTGATGCGTCAGCGGCAGGTCGAACCCCTGCTCGTCGGCCCGCAGATGCGCGATCGGCTCGTCGAAGCGCACGTCCGCCGCGTCGTCGAACGGGCCGAACAGATCCCACCCCGCCTTGGGCAGCGGCACGCGCAAGAGCGGATCGCCGATCAACACGGTGGGGCTGCGCAGCAGGCCGGTGGCGACGAACCAGGCCTCGCCCAGCGTCCAGCCGCGCTCGAGCGCTTCGAAGAGCGGCTCGGCGCTCGGCGCGGCTTCGATGAACGACACATCGCTGCTGCCGGCCGTCGCGGCGTAACCGGCATGAAGCGCCGCGGTCGCCCAGTTGGCGGCGTCGGCGTCGCGCAGGGTCGGCGCGGTGGCTTGCAGGTCGGTCATCTGCATCGCGAACACGCGCCGCCCGGCCGGCTGGCCGAAAAACCCCGCCGGGGGCGTCGCGGCGTGCTGGCCGAGGTAGAAGCCATCGCGGTCGATCCGCTCGAACGAGGGGTCGGTCGGCGGATCGGTGGGCGTGGTCTGCTGCAGCGGCAGGCGCAGGCGCTGGCGGTTGAGGCCCGCGGCCCAGTCGGCGGTGCGCTGTTCGCTCGGGCCGTACACCCCGCCGCCGGCCACCGCGTCCAGCCAGAGCGTGGCGTGGGTCGGCTCGCCCAGGCCGTGGGTTTCGATGTCGATCGCGCGTTCGTGCAGGCCGATGCTCTCGGCGAGCGTCGGGCCGTCGATCCGCGCGGTCAGCCGATCGCCGGCCAGGGTGTCGGCGGTCGGGCGCGTGGGCGTGGTGAGCGTGGCGTGGGGGTTGGCGACGGTCGAATCGCCGCCGTCGATGCGCTGCAGTTGCGCGGCGATCATCGCGATGTCGCCGCCGGGGCGGATGGACATGCCCGGCACGCCGTGGCCGCAGAGGATGCCGGCGATCTGCGCCTCCAACGCGAGCGTCGCGAGGTGCGCGCTGACCGCGTCGCGCAGGGCGATGAACGTCGCCTCGTCCATCGTTTCGCTGCTGGGCAGGTCCAGGCCCAGCAGGTTGGCGTGGGGGATGCCGCGCGCCGCGCGATAGGCCCGGGCCCAGGCGATCGAGTCGGGCGCGGCGGTGTTGTAGATCACCAGCCAGCGGGCCGGGTCGTCGGCGTGGGGGCCGGCGGGCTCGACGCGCACCGGGCCGATGGGTTGATCGGAGACGATCAGCTCGTCCAGATGCAGCTCGCCGGCGGCGGTCGTGTGCTTCACCACCCCGCCGAGCAACACCGCGGCCGGCGCGGTCGGCGTCGCCGGCGCTTGGCCGACCGACCGGCCGTTGAGCCACAGCTCGAGTCGGCCCACGGCGAAGTCCAGCGCGATCTCGATCGCCTGCCAGCCCAGGCCGACCGGCATCGGCCCGACCAACTGCGCCTCGGTCGCGAAGGCGTGAACCGTGCCGGCGTCGGCGTCGATCGCCACGTCGGCCACCGCGCGCTGATCGCCATCGACCAGTCGCAGGCAGACCACGCGGCCAGTGCTCAGCAGATCGACGCGAACCATGACACGCACGTGCAGGCGATCGCCCGCCGCGCCCAGCGAGCGCGCGACGTAGCGCCCGACATCGCCCTCGGCCAACGCGACGCGCAGGCCCGTGCCCCCGCCGATCGGTCGATCGGCAAACGCCGCGTCGGCGTGTTGCTCCAGCGTCGTGCTCATCGGCCGATCCCCGTGTGGAACTGTTCGCTGATTCGTCCCGCGGCGAGCGGGGTGTCGAAGATGGCGGCCTCATCGACCCGGCCCGCAAAGTAGCGCGGCTCGGGCGACGCGGGCCAGAACACGCCCAGCACGATCGACCCGTGCGTCAGCGGCGTGAGTGTCGTGGAGAGTTGGGCTTCGGGTGCGCCGTCGAGGTACAGCCGCACCGTCTGCTGGTCGTAGGTCAGCGCCGCGTGATGCCAGGCGCCCGTGGCGATAGCGGTCGGCCCGGTGATCTGCGGGAAGCCCGTGCCGGTCGACCACGCCGCGGCGAGTCGATCGCCGTCCAGGCCCAGCGCGAGGCGCGAGGCGCCCGCGGCGCGGTAGGCGGTGATCAGCCGCTGGCCGACCGCGCCGCCGGGTGAGCCGGGCGCATCGTGCAGGTAGAACCACACGCTGATCGTGAACGGCCCGGCGAAATCGGCCGCGGCCAGGCCCGTTTGGACGTGCGCATCGCCCGGCAGGTCGATCGCCGCGTCATCGTCGTACGCCAGCGCCCCGGCCTGCGCGAGCGCCACCGGGCCGAGGTACTGGCCGTGGCGCTCGTGGCCGCTGGCGTCGAGCGCCGTGTCGCCATCGGCTTCGCCCAACCGCCAGTAGCCCAGCGGCGCGTCGGCCAGCACGAGCGAGCGGTAGCCCGGCCGGTCGGTCGGGCCAATGTCGAACTCGCCCCAATCGGGCACTTCCAGGTCGATGTGATGATGGATCGTCATGCGGTTACTCGGGGCCGCCGGGTCGGATCACGACCAGCACGGTCGCGTCGCGCACTTCGCTGGTGATCGTGCCGTTGGCCGTGCGGGTGAGGGTCACGGTCAGCACGTCGCCGCGGCTGACCTGTTCGGTGCCGTCGGTCTTCACGCTTGCCGGCGTGCCATCGCCCCGGGCGGTGCTGCGGAAGCCGGCGCCCGCGGCGTCGGTGATCGCCGGGGGCGTCGTGGTCAGCGGTGTGCCGTTGACCGCCGCCACCGCCGCGACGCCGTCGCCCGCGTCGTCCGATTCGATATTGCCGCCGACCGAGAGGATGACATCGCTCACCACCCCGTCGGCCGGCACGGCGCCGATCAGCGCATCACCGACGCTCGCGGTCAGCTCGCCGGGGCGGGCGTAGCTCACCGGCAGCACGCCGACCAGCGCGTAGCTGTCACCGAGAAACCGCTGCCTCAGCCAGCCGCTCGCCGCATCGGGCCCCAGCGCGACCAGTCCGGGCAGCTTGGCCAGCAGGTCGAACTTGAGCGCCACGTTCGCCGCGGCGCCGCCGTGATCGTTGGCCAGCACCAGCGCCGCCTCGGCGTCGGCGTCGTGCCCGAACCGCTCGTGGCGATGTTGGCCGTCGGCCGCGCTGTCGCCGCCGGCGGTCAGGGCGCTCAGCGCCGCGGCGTCGACCGTCGCGGCGATGCCGGCCAGTGCCTGGTCGATCTCCGCGGCCGTGGCGGTCAGCCCCATGCCCGCGACGTCGGGCACGGCCAGGAACGCCTCGCCCCGCCGATCGTCGATCTGCGCAATCGCCCCCGCCGCGGCGGTGACCTCGGCCAGCGGTACGAAGCGCGTGCGGTCGGCCGGGAAGCCATCGGTCCCGGTCTGCACCGCGCCCGCGTCGTCGAGCCACACCGCGGTGATCTGGTTGTTGTCCACCGCGATCTGCGTGGCGCCGGCGAACGCGATCGGCTGGCCGTGCATCGCGCACCGCCCGGGCCGCACGCCGACGCTCAGGTCGCCGTCGGCGTAGACGCGCAGGTCGTTCGCCCGCGTCGTCGCCAGCAGCAGGCGCTGCACGAGCTTGCGGAACTCGAGGTAGTACGGGCTTCTGCCGGTGGGGATGTACTCCACGCCGGTCGATCCGTCCTGCTCAATGGCAAGCAGCGTCGCGTCATCGGGGTAGCGTTCGGTCATGGCGGTGTGGCTCCGTGGTAGGTGGTTCAGGCCCAGCGCAGTGTCAGGCCGGTCGGCCCCGGCTCGGCGGTGAGCGCGGGCGGGGCGGGCAGGGGCGGCGGGGCGTCGTGTTGAATCGGTGCCGGCAGTTGGGCGACGGTGCGGCCCGCGGCATCGTGTACCTGCGCGTCGATCGTGTGCGGCCCCGGCGGCAGCGGCGCGCCGCGCCAGCGCCACGCCCGGCCGTCGGCGCCGAACGGACCGACGGCGAACTCGCCCAGCCCCAGGCCCGGGCCGGTGGGCGCGTCGCGGGCGAACTCGCCCACGCCGAACAACGCGCCAAAGCCGCCGCGATGATCCGCCGCGGACCACAGCCGCTCTTCGTACACGACCACGCCGCCGATGCGGACGGTCCCGACGCTGTCGATCGGCAGCGACTCATCACGCCCCAGCACAAGCGATGGTTGCGGCGGCGGGGCTTGAACGTGATCGACCCAGCGCTCGGCCGGCTCGACGGCCATCAGCGCGATGCGATGATCGACCGATCGATCCAGGTGCAGCCACAGCTCGCTCGGTTCGGCGTCGGCCGCGGCGTCGTACAGCTCGCCATCGACGTACACCTGCACAGCGAGGCCGGCGGGTTCGGCCAGGCGCCAGGTCAGTTGCGCCAACTGCTCAAACGGCGGATCGGCCGCGGCGAGGCGCACATGCTCGAAGGTCGTCTGCATCGCGGCCGTCACGGGTTCACCTGCACGTACCGGGCCTGGTAATCGACCGCGAGGCGCGGGCCCAGGCGATGAATCTCGCCGGGCGCGAACCGCACCAGGAGCACGCCGTCGAACGATCGGCCGGATTCATCGATCAAGCTTCCGGCGGTGCCGTCCATCGCCGCCTCGACCGCGTCGAGCTGGTTCTGCAGGCCCGCCAGGTCGTCGGCGATCAGCGAGCCGGTCTGATCGATCCGGCGAGTGGATCGGCCCAGCGACGTGACCGCCGCGCCATCGACGCCGGGCGTCTCGTGCTCGGCCAGCCGCAGCGACCGGCCGTGGGCCGCGAAGCGGTGCGGGCCCGAGCCGAACAGGTTCTGTTGCTTGTAGCTGCTCACGGTCACGCTCCTTCAGCCGCGCACGAGTCGGGCCACGGCGGGGATGCGCCAGGCGTCGGCGCGGCCGTCGGCATCGGTGTCGATCAGCACGCGCGCCCCGGCCAGGGCCGCGGCGTAGCGCCGGCGGTATTGCTCGGCCGCGTCGATCAGCGCGTCGCGCCGGCCGCTCACCCCGGCGCCCGCGGCGAAGGCGCGCCACAGCGTGCCCAGCACCTCGATCCGGCGCATCAGCTCGACCGACACCACCGCGGCCTCGGTCAGCGGCAGCGCCGGGTCGTTGGGGTTGATGCCGATCGCGTCGAGCAGCTCGCCGTGGACCGCGTCGCGCTGCGGGGCGAAGGTGCGGGCGATCGCGGTCAGCCCCGTCGCACCGTCGAACAGCGGCGCCGTCCCGCCCAGCGCCAGGGTGTGGTCGTCGCTGATCGACACGATCGGCATCGACACCGCATCCGCCGGGCCGGTGCTGAGCGTGACGACCTGCTGCTCGGCCAGGGCCGCGAAGCCCCCGGCGGCGCTGGTCAGCACGTTGGCGGTCAGCTCGCCATCGCTCACGCGCAGCGTTTGCTGGCCGGCCAGGGGCACGTCGATGAAGACACGCGGCTCGTACGCGAGCAGGTCGGCGTCGGTTGCGAAGTGAGGCATGGCGTGCGTTCCTTGCGTGCGGTGTGGAAAAGGCGCGGCGGGGGTCAGCCCGCCGCGCCCGGGCGGCAGGAGAGGTGTGCGGTGGGGCTCAGCTCGTGCTCAGCCCGCGGATCAGGCCGTGCGCGTTCTCGTTGCGCAGCTCCAGCGTGTACTCGCCGATGACCTGCCCCAGCTCGCGGTCGCCGTTGGCCGCCAGGGGCTTGTAGTGGAAGCTTCGGCCGGCCAGGGGCAGCACGTCGATCCGCGACGAGTCCAGCAGCAGCACGGTGTCGGCCGGCACCCAGCGGCTGAGCACGACGCGGCAGACGCCGAAGTCCGATTCGTACACGCTGACCAGGTCGCGGAAGCGC
This sequence comes from uncultured Planctomycetaceae bacterium, assembly GCA_964620345.1. Taxonomy (GTDB): domain Bacteria; phylum Planctomycetota; class Phycisphaerae; order Phycisphaerales; family Zrk34; genus CAZUHK01. The sequence continues at coordinate 8,337 of CAZUHK010000020.1, read as the reverse complement.
GTGTCGTTGGCATCGAACCCGCGGCTGGCGGTGACGAAGCCGTTGATCCGTCGCTTCTGCAGGCCGTTGACGACGATCGTGTCGATGCCGCCGGACGACTGCTCCCAGATCGCGCGCAGCGCCGCGTTGAGCACCGCTTCGTTGAGCCCGTCGTCGCCCGCGCCGTCGCCATCGGGGATCGCGCCGGCGCCCGGGGCGAACCGGTTGGTCGCGAGCAAGGGGATGATCCCGTTCATGCTTCGGCGGACGGTGTCCGAGCCCTGCGGGTTGGTCGCGGCGGAGATGCCGTTGATAACGGTGTTCTCCAGGTCGCGGACCAGCTCGCGCAGGCGCTCCTGCTTCTGGTAATCCAGCTCGTCGGCCAGGCCCAGGGTGTTCACGGCCAGTTGGGTGCCGCTGACCTCCACGGCCGAGGTGAAGATCTGGGTGTAGTTGGTCTTGCGGGCGCGGTGGGTGAAGCGCGTCGCCGGCCGATCCCCGCCTTCCAGGCCCGCGTTGCCGAGGATGTGCAGCACCTGCTCGGCGGCCAGCTCCTCGGCCGCCGTCCCGCCGTAGCCGCGGGTAACGGTCAGCTCGGCGTTGGCCGGGTCGATCGCGGTGACGAGCATCACCTCGCGCGACCCGGTGGCCTGGATCACATCGCCGACCTCGAAGCGGTCGACGTTCGTCACGTCGAACGCCGCGTCGGCATCGGGGTCGCTGAACACGTGGCCGGCGGCGATCACGTCGGTGTTGGGCAGCAACTCGTCTTCGAGCCACTCGTGGCGGGTGCTGGTCGCGGCGCGCTGGGGGTCGCCCAGGTGATCCAGCAGCGGCGTTTCGTAGGGGCTGACGATGCCGATGATGTCGGCCACGTCCTCGGCGATTTCCGGCAGCGTGGCGCCGGCGGTGTAGGTGGCTTTTCCGGTGAAGGGCATGGGGGGGTTCCTTGGTTTGGGGTTTCAGATTCGAGACTTCAGACACGGGGGGCGTCGGCCCGCTGGAAGCGGGCCTCGCCTTATTGGTCGCGGCGGCGGAGGCGGAGGTAGCGCAGCAGGTCGCGGCGGTCGCCGGAGGCCGCGGCGTGGGCCGCGGCTTCATCGAGCGCACCGTCGGTGCCGCGCGGCCGGGGCGAGGGGCCGCCCAGTGATTCGCGCCGGCGGAACAGGTAGGGCTTGTGCCGACGCAGGTCGTCGACCACCTCGCTGATCTGGGCATCGTCCATCTGCTCGATGGCGTGCTCGGTCAGCAGTCGGGCCGCTTCGAGGTCCACCGCGTCGGCGGCGATGAGCTGCTGGTCGATCTGCCGCAGCCGATCGACATGCGCCATCTGCTCGCGAGCGCGTTCGAGTTCGGTCGATGCTTCGGCCAGCTTGGCGTTGAGGGCTTCGAGCTGCTGCTCGGCGGCCTGGGCGCGGCGGCGGTAGCGTATCGACTCGCTCACCGGCACCAGCTTGGGGGTCGGCTCGTCGGGCGCACCGCCCGGCTCGGCGTCGGGTGCGACGACATCGGGATCGGCTTGGATCGGGTCGGTCGGGTCAGGCATGATTCATCTCCGTGAGTGCTTGGCTTGCGGAATCGGCCGCTTCGTAGCCCAGCTCGGCAAGCACCTGCTTGCGCGGCACGCCCAGGCGCAGCTTCAGCTCGGCGTCCGTGAGCCGTTGGGTGGTGTCTTCGGGCATGGGGCTGGGCCAGTGCAGGTTGACGCGGCGCTGCTCGGGCGTGGTCGGCAGCACGCCGGCGGCGTCGAGCGTGTGCAGGATCAGCTCGCACAGCCGCGCGATGCCTTGGCCGTAGGTGATCCGCTTCTTCTGGGTTCGCGCCAGCAAACCCATCATGGTGATGCGCAGCGCGTTTTCGCTGGTGAGGTTGCCGACCTTGTTCCGCAGCAGCCCCGCGGCCACGGGCGTGACGGCACTGGTCTTGTCCATCGCCTCGCGGATCTCGGCGATGTGCGCGTCTTCCGAGGGGTTGGGCCCGTCCCCGCCGAAGCATTGAATCTGGGCGTCGGGGTTGTCGGTCATCCACATCTGCCCCGGACCCACCGGGCGCTCGAGGAAGTTCTCCAGCCCCTTGCCCAGGTACATCTTGAACGACTGGAGCGTGACGCGGTTGGCCCGATCGCTCAGGCGGGTGTTCAGCTCGTCCTGCAGGGGGATCAGCGGCTCGACCTCGCTGAGGCCTTCGTAGAAGAACGGCTGGGGCAGGTTCTGAATGTGCACCACCGGCAGCCGGCCCAGGGGGTTGGCCATCCGCTCGACCATCCGCCCATCGTGCGTGATGCGCAGTTCGTCGGCGGTCCACCGCTCGGTGACCTCGACCGTCGCCTGCCGCCGCGCCGCCCGCCCCTGGCGGTCGATCAGCCGCGCGAGGAACGGTGCATGGTCGACGCGGTTGAGCGGTTGGGTGTAGTGCAGCAGCAAGGCGTCGAGCCGACGGTAATCCGCGGGGTGCAGCACGGGGATGGCGCGGGGGGCCTCGACCGCCTCGAGTGAGATGTGCGATGCGAATCGCAGCGCCCTTTCGGGGTCGAACGGTTTAGGCGGGACCCGGCCCGGCGCCCGGTCGCCCGTGCGCAGCCCGGCGGAAGATGTGCTTGGGGTGCTGCGCGCGATCGCCGGCAGGCGGTCGATGCGAAGCAGCAGGTCGACGTGGCCGTACACGCTGCCCAGCAGCGCCGCGTCCTGGAAGAACGTCACCCCGCCGTTGGCGTCGAACGCGGCGTTGAGCACGCGCTCGATCAGCGCGGCCAGCGCCTGGTCGTTGGCCAGGGACTGGATCGCCACGGGCCGGCCGAACATGAAATCGACCAGCGTGTGAATCCGCCAGGCGATGTCGTTTTCGACCACGATCTCGCGCGGGCCGGCGGTGTGTTCGTTGAAGCGTGGCGGCTGAGTGAGTCGGCGGGGCAGGCCCTGCTGCTGCGCGGTGCGGTAGGGCCGAGCCGCGGTGTCGCGCGGGCCGGCGAAGTGCAGATCGTTGCGGTAGTAATCCCACAGCCGTTGCAGGGCCGGGCGATGGGTCGCGCGGTGCTGATCGATCAGCAGGGCCAGCAGTTCGTCGTCGATCGGCGTCGGGACATCGTGGGCAGCGGTGGGCATGGGCGGCTTCCAGTAATGGCTCCACTCCTGGCCGGCGCACCGCGATCGGGCGCGCCGGCGCGTCGTGGGCGCCGCCCGGATCGCCGCGAACACCGGTGAACGTCGGCCGAAAGTTTTTTCGCGCTCGCGCCGATGCGTCGCCCCCGCCGCGCCCGGCGGTGCGCGCCGCGGCGTCGCGGGGCCGGGCAGTGGAAAACCGCGGGGGCGGTCTCTACGATTTGCCCGTCCGCCTCAAGCCCCGAAGGAGTATCGATCCATGGCCTACCCGGAACTGATGGTGCGCCCGATGCGCGAGGATTTGACCCGCATCGGCGTGCAGGAACTGACCACGCCCCAGGCCGTCGATGACTTCATGGCCGACCAATCCGGCACGGCGATGCTGGTGATCAACAGCGTCTGCGGCTGCGCCGCGGGCGCCGCGCGCCCGGCCGTGGCGATGGCGCTGGAGCACCAGGCCCGGCCCGACCGCGTCGCGAGCGTCTTCGCCGGGCAGGACGCCGAGGCCACGGCCAAAGTCCGCGAGTACTTCCCCGAGCTGCCGCCGAGCAGCCCGTCGATCATCCTGCTCAAGGACGGCAAGCTGCACGAGTACATCCCCCGCCACGCCATCGAAGGCCGCGAGGCCCCGATGATCGCCGGGGCGATGAAGCAGATGTTCGACGAGATGTGCAAGTAACCGGACGCATCGCGATGGGCACGTTCCACGACAACCTCGGCCAACTGCACGGCATCACGGTCGCGGTGGACACGACCGGCGAGCGGGTGTTCGTCGGCCGCTGCCACGAGGCGGACGATCGCAAGGTCATCCTGCTCGACGCCGACGAGCACGCCGACGGCGCCGAAGGCGTGAGCAAGGCCGACTGGCTCAAGCGCGCGGCCAAGTGGGGCGTGTTCGCCCGTCACAAGCACCTGGTGCTCGACGCCGATCAGGTCGCCTCGATCACCCCGCTGAATCAGATCGAAGGTTAGGGGCGTTGCCACGAAGACACGAAGGCCACGAAGAGAAACTTACTTTGTGATCTTCGCATCTTCGTGATCTTTGTGGATCGAATCGCGTGGGGGCTATTCCACACCGGGCAGGGATTTGAGGAACGTCGCGGCGCGGCTCAGGCGTTCGGTGGGCGGGGTCTGGCCGTCTTCTTCGAACGATTCGATGATCAGCGGCGCATCGACCCCGGCGTTCTGAAGCGCGGCGATCCAGGTCGGCACGTGCAGGTCGCTGTCCTCGAGCCGGCAGAACTCGTTGCCGACCACGCGGCAGCCGCGCTGGTCCCGATCGGGCTTCTCGACGCGGCGCGAGCCGCCCACGTGCACGCAGTCGATGTGCGGCGCCAGCACGCTGGCCGCGAGATGGGGCTGGACCATGCCCTCGCGGCCGTAGTTGGGCAGGTCGTAGATCACGCCCAGCCGATTGGCCGGGAAGTGACGGACGATCTGCCACGCCAGCCCCGGGCTGGTCGCGATGGAGTTCGCGTGGGTCTCGATGATGAGCTTGATGCCCACCGGCCAGCTCAGCCGCTCGATCACGTACTGGTAGCGATGCACGACGTGCTCGATGAACGAGGGGTAGTCGAACGGCTCGTCGGGGTAGCGCGGCGGGTTGCACCGCACGCATTTGGTGTCGGCGGCCACCGCCCCGTCCAGCGCCACGCGCAGCGCATCGTCGTCGGCGTCGACCGACAGCCCGGGCACGGTGCCCCACGGCTCCAGGCCCGCGTCGCGCAACCGCCGCGTGAGTTCTCGGCCCTGGTCGACCAGGCGGCGCGGCGTCAGGTCAAACTTGTGATTGCCCCAGTTGCCAAACGGCTTGTCCCGCTGGGCCTCGCCGATCACCCGAGGGCGGTACTGGTAATAGCTCAGCCCCAGGCGCGCGCACAGATCGACCTGTTCGTCGAAGTCCAGGTCGCTGAGCATGACCGCGGTGACGCCGAGCTTCATGGGGGTCGTTCCTAAAATCGGTTCAGGGCTGGGGCTTCGCGGTCGGCTCGCCCAAGTCGCCCGAGGGCGTGTCGGGCACGCCTTCGCCGGCGTTATCGCCATAGGGGCGGTGGCCGGTCACTTCCATCTCCGCGCCGCCTTCGACTTCGGTGTTGGCCGTCTCGGGCAACGCGGGTTGCTCGGCCGCGTCCGGCTCGACCCGGTCGACCAGCGAGTAGCGGTCGAGGTTGCACACGACGATCTCGCCGTCGTCGAGCTTGAGCGTGAGCCGGTCCAGCCACAGCCGCTCATCCTTGGCGTGGGCGTACCACGAGCCGGTCTTGGCCTGCTCGAACTTGACGATGACGCCTTGGGTGACGTTGGTCCAGCAGTCGCCGTCGCGCTGGGGGATCTGCTGGGTCACCCTCACGCGGGCGCCGGGCACAAACTGATCGGTGGGTGCGTTCATGGTGCGGGTCGTGTTCCTCTTGGCGGGCTCGATTCAGTTTAGCAGGCCGGCCCGGGGCGCGCCACCCGTGTTGCCGGCGAGGGCCGAATCAGCCAGAATCTCCACTTTCCCGTTACCCGGCGTGAAAGTGCATGGAACGATGAGTAAACAACATAAGCAACTCCGCGTGGGCGTGGTGGGCCTGGGCATGGGCCGCAACCACATCCGCCAGTTCAATGAACACCCCCGCGCGCAGGTGGTCGCGGTGTGCGATCCCGACGCGAGCCGGCTCGAAGAGCACGGCGAGGGCGTCGAGCAGCGCTACGCCGAGGCGCAGGCGATGTTCGCCCAGGCCGGGCTGGACGTGGTCTCCATCGCCACGCCCAACCGTTTCCACGCCCCGCTGACCCTCGCCGCCCTCGAGGCGGGACTGCACGTGCTGTGCGAAAAGCCCATGGCGATGAACGCCGCCGAGGCCCGGCAGATGGTCGACGCGGCCAATCGGCATCAGCGCAAGCTCGCGATCAACTACTCCCACCGACAGACGGCCAACGTACAGACCATGGGTGCCTACATTCGCCAGGGTGCGATCGGTCAGCCCTACTTCGCCCGCACGGTCTGGCACCGACGCAAGGGCATTCCCGGCCGGGCCAGCTTTGTGTCCAGGCAAAACGCCGGCGGCGGCTGCCTGATCGACCTGGGCGTACACATCATCGACATCGCCCTGTTCCTCCTGGGCTTCCCCGCGGTCAAGAGCGTCAGCGGCAAGACCTACACCAAGTTCGACCAGAAGGACGTGCCGCATCTGGAGATGGACGTCGACGACTTCGCCACCGCCTACGTGCGCTGCGCCAACGACATTACCCTCGCGATCGAGGTGAGCTGGGCCTCGCACCACGAACACCCCGAACAGATGCTCACCGCGGTGTACGGCACCGAGGGCGGGCTGACGCGGCGCGTCGAGTTCTACCAGGATCCCCAGATCGCGCTGCACCAGCGCGAGCACGGCAACCTGGTCACCACCACGATCGACAAGTTCAACATCAAGGCGCCCAGCCCCGCGTACGACCTGATCGACGCGGTGCTCGAAGACCGCGACCCCCAGCCCAGCGGCGATCATGGACTGGCGTTGATGCAGATCCTCGATGCGCTGTACGAGTCCAGCGAGACCGGCCGGGAGGTCGTCATCACCGACTGATGATCTCGACGCGCCGCCGGCCGCGGATGCGGTAGGTCACCCCCGCCCAGCGGATGGTTCGGCCCCAGGCGCTGCTCAGCACGATCAACAGGTGCACCGCCATGACCAGCGGCGTGGCGTAGCGGTCCAGCCGCAGCGCCGGGCGCAGCGCCGCGAACGTCGCGGCGTCGAACACCCGCCGCGCGATGCGCTTGCGACAGAGACCGCGCACGAAGTCCAGCCCGTACACGCCCGTCATCGCCGCGATCGCCCAGCCCCGGCCCGGCCACTGCATCGACAGCGCGAGCAGTGCCGTGACCCACCCGCCGACGTACAGCACCCCGCCGAGCAGGCCGATCGCCCAGATCACCGGCGCGTGCGTGCGCGTGATCAGGTACTGGCGTCGGCCGAAGTGAAACAGCTCGCCCCAGGCGTACCGCGCCGGCGAGGGCACCAGCAGGCGCATCACGAAATACAGCCGCCGGCCGGCGCGCGACACGGCGTGCGTCATCTGGTAATCATCGCTCAGCGCGCCGCGCCAGTGCTCGGCCAGGTCGATCGCCCGCATCGCATCGCGCCGAATCGCCATCGACCCGCCCCACGCGAAGTTCCGCCGGTCCGGCCCTTGAAGCGTCGCCACCGACGAATTAATCACCGACGCCAGCCGGCTCGGCAACGCCCCGTCGGCCGGGATGAACCAGCGGTAACCGGTCGACGCGCCCACCGCGCCCTTGTACAGCGGCCGCAGGAGCGTGCGCAGCCACTGACGGTCGGGCGCCGCGTCGGCGTCGGCGAAGGCGATGATCAGGTCGCGCTCGCTTAGCCGCGCCATCGCCGCGAGCTGATTGTGTACCTTCTGCCCGCCCTCGCTCGCCGGGCCGGCGACGACGACTTCCATCGGCCGCGCCGCGCCGTCCGCCATCGCGGCCAGCGCCGCGTACGCCGGGTCGGCTTCGGACTCGACCGTGAAGATCACGCGGTAGTCCGGGTAGTCCTGTGCCAGCAACCCCTCGACGAAAGCCCCCAGTCCCTCGCCGGCGCCCTTGACCGGCACGATCACCGCCGCGGGCCAGCCCAACTCCCGCTCGGCAGCGACCCGGGCGGTGGCCTCCCGCTTGCCCAGGCGCCGGCCGAACAGGTTCACGTTGTACAAACACCACGCGGCCTGCAACGCCCACAGCGTCCACCACGCGATCAACCAGTCGGTCGGGGCGCCGAACATCACGCCCCCGCCCAGGTGTGAAGCACCCGACCGGCCACCTGCGTCGCCAGCAGCACAAACGTGTCACTCATCGAAAACGCCCCTGAGCCGCGCACAAATGAATCTGTTTGCATTCAGCAATGCATACGATTCCGCTTGATTTCTAACATGCAAACAGAAACGTTTGCCCCGGCCGAAGCAACGGATTTCTGTTGCGTTGTAAAACGCAACTGTTTTATGTTGCCTCACGGCGCCTCCGGTTCCAACGGTGCAGCGTGCTCGAACCAGGTCAGGGCGGCGGCCACGGCGGGCCAATCGGCGCGGGCGAGCGAGCCGATCAGGTCGCCCCGGAGCACCGCGTAGAGCTTGTCCGCCATCGCTTGGCCTCCAGGCCGCCGCCGCCGACGTCCACCGCCATCATAACCGCGCGGCGCTTAGAGCATCTTTCGGCGACCCGTGGTGGGTGCCATCTATGAGCAAGCCTCTTTTGTCAAGTGGCAGGACGCAGGATCGT
>CAZUHK010000019.1:0-25330 GCA_964620345.1 uncultured Planctomycetaceae bacterium | reverse complement strand
GGCAAGTACGCGGTGGTCAGCGATATCGAGCTGACCGCCGCGCAGCAGAAGCCCGCGGGCGACCCGACAAAGCTGATGAAAGCCGCGGGCCCGCTGGGCCAGGCCAACCTCGGGCGCAACGACGCGGTGCTGTACGTCAATCTCTCCAAGATCGGCCCGATGGTCTCGGGCATGGCGGCGATGGGCCTGAGCGCCATGCAGATGCAGATCCTTCAGGATCCGGACATGACCCGGCAGATGGGCGGCCAGGACGCGGTCACCGCGATGTTCCGCATGTACGGCACGCTGCTGAGCAACATCCTGCTGCAGACCGACGCGATGCTCGTGGGCCTCAGCGCCAATCAGGCCGGGGCACAATACACCGTGTCGATGCAGTTCAAGCCCGACAGCCCGCCGGCCGCGGTGTTCGCCAAGACCAGCGGGCTTGATTTGACGCTCGACAAGCTGCCCAGCGAGCCGGCGATGTTCGCCATGGCGATGGACAGCCAGGCGATCGACTGGACGCCGTTCGTCAAGGCCATCGAGGAGATCAAGGGCGCCGTCACCGCCGACAGCCCGATGGCGAAAGTGCTCGACGCCTACGCGAAGAACTTCGAGCTGGCGGGCATGTTCCAGTTGGCCCAGATGGCCTGGTACGCCCCGCCGGCCGACAAGCCCGGGGAGCTGATCAACTTCGCCTACGTCTACGGCACGGCCGAGCCGGATCGGATGATGACCCGGATGCGCGACGTCAGCCAGGCGATGACCCGGGCGTACAGCGCCATGGGCGAGGCGACGGGCAACGCCGGCATGGCGATGGGCTACAAGGCCAACGCGGCCGAGCTCAACGGCAAGCCGGTCGACCGGATGACCTTCACGCTGGACAAGGATCAGATGATGCCGCCGGGCGCGCCCGGCGAGATCCCGCCGTTCCTCGAATCGCTGTTCGATACGTGGACGTTTTCGATCACGCCGCAGGCCGGGTCGATCGTGCTGGCCACGGGCAAGGACGATGGGCTGCTCAAGCGGACGATCGCCGCTGCGGACGACAGCGGCCGGCTGGGCCGGGGCCCGGTGTTCGCCGAGGCCCGCAAGCTGCTGCCCCCGGCGCGGTTCGCCGAGATGTATTTCGACGCCACCACCATCATCCGCTTCGTCATGGACGCGGCCAAAGCCAACGGCGAGGAGGTGCCCGATGTGAAGGTGCCGGCGATGACCGCGTTCGCCGCGTCGATGAGCTCGGCCGACGGCGGCATGTCGACGACCATCGTCGCGCCGATGTCGAGCATCAAGTCGCTCCGCGAGCTCATGGACGAGGTCCAGAAAGCCCAGCGCCAGCGCTGGCAGGAGCAGATGGGCCAAGGTGAGGACGAAGGCCATGGTCCGGTCCAAGAGGCGGTCGAAGTCCAGTAAGTCGCGCGGCGCATTCCCCGCTCAACCACCGCGGCGCCCCGGGGCGTCGCGGTTTTTTATGCGGCCGCGCTCGGCCGTGTTATGCTCATGGGCATGCACCTGGACCTGCCCGGCCCGCGGACGCTGTCGCTGGATCGCCCGGTGATCGTGGGCGTGCTGAACCTTACGCCCGACAGCTTCTCCGACGGCGGGCGCTACGCCGACACCGATGCGGCGGCCCCGGCGGCCCGGGCCATGCTCGACGACGGGGCCGACGTGATCGACATCGGCGGGGAATCGACCCGGCCCGGCGCCGCGCGGATCGACGCCGACGAGCAGTGCCGACGCATCCTGCCCACCGTCGAAGCGGTCGTCGAGCGGTGGGGCGCGATCGTCAGCGTCGACACCACGCTCGCCGCCGTGGCGCAGGCCGCGCTCGACGCGGGCGCGGCGATGGTCAACGATGTCTCGGCCGGGCGGGACGACCCGGCGATGCTGCCGCTGATCGCCCGGCGCGGCGTGCCGGTGGTGCTGATGCACATGCGCGGCCGGCCGGCCACCATGCAACACAACCCCGAGTACGACGACGTGGTCGCCGAGGTCCACGACTTGCTCATGCAACGCGCCGCGGCCGCCGTCGCCGCGGGCGTCGAGGCCCACCAGATCGTCATCGACCCGGGCATCGGCTTCGGCAAGACCACCGAGCACAACCTGCAACTGCTCGCGGCCCTCGACCGCCTGGTCGCCTCCGGCCACCCCGTGCTGCTGGGCACGTCGCGCAAGCGGTTCCTCGGCGAGCTGGTCGGCGAAACCGACGCCACGCGGCGCGACCTGGCCACCGCCGCGACCACCGCGGCCGGCGTGCTCGCGGGCGTGCGGCTGTTCAGAGTGCACGATGTCAAGCCCAACCGCCACGCCGCCGATGTAACCTTCGCCATCGCCTCGCATCGAAATCCCTGAGCGACCGAGCGTGTTGAAGGGCGGGGCGGCCGGCTCTAGAATTGGCACCCAACCCCGGCGAGCGGATCGTTCGCTCGCGCAACCCACCGGAGTCAACCATGGCAAGCGACACCGTGCTGGAACTGACCGACGACAACTTCGAGCAGGAAGTGCTCAACGCCGACCAGCCCGTGCTGGTCGATTTCTGGGCCGAGTGGTGCATGCCGTGCAAGATGCTCGCCCCGACCGTCGACGAGCTGGCCAACGAGTACAATGGCAAGGCGAAGGTCGGCAAGCTCGACACCGATGCCAACCGCGAGGTCACGATGAAGTACCAGATCAACGCGATCCCGACGGTGATCGTGTTCAACGGCGGCGAGCCGGTGAAGAAGTTCGTCGGCATGACCAACAAGGCCGACATGGCCGAGGCCCTGGACGAAGCGGCCGGCTGATCCGCCCGGCGGCCCGCCGCCATCCGCATCCGCATCCTCCAAGCCCATCCCCTGCGGGATGGGTTTTTTCTTTTGGAGGTTGAACGGCGGCTGACGTGGCGCGCATCTGATCTATCGCTCAGGGCGTCGGGCAAGGCCAGGCCCCAAGGCCGGCGGATCGGCGCGCCCCACCGAGCACACCACATTCGCCCGGCCGACCGTGCCGGGCAAGGAGACCCACCATGATCTGGACCCGGACCGTATTGACCGTGATTGCCGCTGCGCTGATCGCGCTGCCCCTGACCGCTGCGCTGGCCAAGGACGGCGAAGCCAACGCCAAGCCCGACAAGGAAGCCCGCAAGGCCGCCGCGGCCCAGAAGGCCGAGCAATTCAACCAGGCCGTGGCGGCGGCCAACACCTCGCTGGCCGCCGCCGCCACCACCGCCGAGGCCCACGCCAACGCCAAGGCCATCGCCGCGGCCTACAAGTGGCACAAGGACGCCCTGGTCGTCGAGGTCCACGTGCTCGCCGACGGCAAGAAGACCAAGCTCACCATCGACGCCGACTCCGGCGAGGTCGTCGCCAAGCCCGAAAAGCAAAAGAAGGACAAGGGCAGCGACAAGCCCAAGAAGCAAAAGAAGGACAAGGACGACGACCACGACGACATGGGCGGCGGCGAGTTCGACGAGTAAACGCCCTGCCCTCAACCTCTGCCTCCATCGGCTCAATCAACAAGGCCCATCCTCACGGGGATGGGCCTTATCCATTACCGCCGGCCTCGAACCGCCAGAAATCCGCCGGACGCACCATCTTGATTCCCTCGAATATCTCCAGCACCAGCAGATCGCGGTCGCCACTGACGATGCAGACACAGCCGCCGCTGATCGCCGTGCCCAGCACGACCAGGTCGGATCGGTCGCGACAGGCCGAGGCGTTCACTTCGCGCGGTTCAACCATTTCGGCCACATCGCGCAACGCCCAACTCGCCCGCTTCACCTCCGAGTCGGGCTGGTCGAACTTCTCTCGCAACACACGCGACAATTCATCGACCAGGGCGTCACTCGTAACCAACTGGTGATGCTTCACACAGTGGTCATGTACCGCACGGCACACGCCATCGGCCAGGAAGTTGGCGACCAGCACGTTCGTGTCCAGCAGAAGCTTCACGAGACCTTCGCGAACACGTCCTCATCGGTGAACATGCCTTGTGCCCGCGCCCGGGCGGTCATCTTCCGCCGCAGGTCTTCGATCTCTTCGAGGTAGAGTTGGGCCCGCAGCGATCGGCGAACCAGTTCGCTGCGCGACATGCCCTGGCGCTTGGCAGCGCGGTCCAACTGCCGGCTAAGCTTCTCAGGCAAGCTGATGGAAATGTTCTGCCGCATGGTTCACCTGTGCCGAATTGTAGCACCGCTGGCGGCCGACATTCCCCGGCACCGTTCGGCCTACGCCCCGACCGGGACGTTGACGCTGCTGGGTTTGCACGCGGCTTCGAACTCGCCGCGGAACTTCTGCAGGGCGGTCTTGACCGCCCAGTTGGTGCCATCGGCCAGGCCGCAGATCGTCGTGCCGGGCATCGCGCCCATGCTCAGGGCGATCTCTTCGAGCAGGTCCAGGTCCTTGGTCCGCCCGCCACCTTCTTCGATGCGGCAGAGCATCTTGTAGGCCCACGCGGCGCCCTCGCGGCAGGGGGTGCACTGGCCGCAGGACTCGTGGCTGAAGAAGCGGACGATGTTGCGCGTCGCCGAGACGATCGAAGTGTCTTGGTCCATGACGATGACGCCCGCGGTGCCCAGGCCCAGCACGCCGTAGCGCTTACCGATGTCGAAGTCGAGCTCGGCGTCGTACTGGTCGGTCGCGAGCAAGCCCATCGACACGCCGCCGGGAATCGCGGCCTTGTATTTCTTGCCGCCGCGCATGCCCTGGCAGTGTTTTTCGATCAGCTCGCTCATGGCGATGCCCAGCTCGGCCTCGTACACGCCGGGGCGATTGACGTGGCCCGAGACGCCGAACAGCTTGGGGCCGTAGCTGCCGGGGACTTTCTCGCCGAGCGTGGAGGCCCGGCCGATGGCCTTGAACCAGTCGATGCCGTGCTCGAGGATGTGCGGCAGGCAGGCGAGGGTCTCGACGTTGTTGATCACGGTGGGCCGGCCGAACGCGCCCTTGAGCGCGGGGAACGGCGGCTTGATCCGCGGCCAGCCGCGCTTGCCCTCCAACGATTCGAGCAGCCCCGTCTCCTCGCCGCAGATGTACGCCCCCGCGCCGCGGTGGACGTAGCAGTTGACCTTCCGCCCGTTGACCTCGCCGAGGATCGAATTGTCGCCGAAGATATCGTTCGCATAGGCCTCGGCCAGGGCCTTGTCGAGCATGTCGGCTTCGTGGTGGTACTCGCCGCGGATGTAGACGTAGGCGGTGTCGAGCTGGCAGGCGTGGCAGCAGATGGCGATGCCCTCGAACATCTGGTGCGGGTCGAAGCCCATGATCATGCGGTCTTTGAACGTGCCCGGCTCGGACTCATCGGCGTTGACCGCGAGGTAGCGCGGCTCGCCGTCCACGTCCGGCAGGAACGACCACTTGAGCCCCGCGCTGAACCCCGCGCCGCCGCGCCCGCGGAGCTGGCTGTCCTTGACCATGCCGACCAGGTCCGACGGGGACATTTCCATCGCCTTACGCAGCGACGCGTAGCCGCCGCTGCTTACGTACTGGTCGTAGCCGATGTAATGGCGATCGGCCGGATCGCCCCAGGGCCAGGTGGGGATGCGCTTGGCGATGACGGGTTGTTCGAGGTTCATGTCACGGCTTTCGGTGGGTCACTCGCGGTGTTGCGGACCGCCGCTGGACGTCGTCGTGTCGTCGCGGCGCTTGAGTTCGATCTCGTCGATCGTGGTGCGGCGGAGGGTCACATCGCCGCGGTGTTGTTCTTCCACGTCCTCGCGGACGATTTTCTTCTCGCGGCCATCCGGCTTGCGGATGTTGTGGATCATCAAGCCCACGTTGCGGCATGTCTTGGCGAACCAGCCCATGTCTTCTTTCACAAGCGAGCCCGCGTGTCCTCACGCCGGGCGCGCCCGGGCGGCTCGGGCCGGGGACGGCCGGGCGCGCTTTCAATCATTCGGTCAATGCGCGTTGAACTCGGCCGGATCGTCCGGCAGGGAGTCCAGCGTCGCTTCCAGTTGCGCCCAGGTCACCTTCTCGTAGAGCTTGCCGTTGATCATCACCACCGGCGCCAGGTCGCAGGCGCCCAGGCATTCGACGATCTGCAGCGTGAACTTTTCATCGTCGCTCGTCTCGCCGGGGATGATGTCCAGCTTCGCTTTGAGCTTTTCTTCGAGGTTGATGTAGCCGCACAGCTCGCAGGCGATCGACTGGCAGATCTGCACGAGGTACCTGCCCTTGGGCTCGAGGAAGAATTCCTCGTAGAACGTCGCGGTGTCCCACACCTCCGCGGCGGAGAGCTCGAGGAACTCGGCGACCTCTTCGATGGCCTGAAACGGCAGCCAGTTGTATTCGTGCTGCACCAGGTGCAACGCCGGCAGCGTCGCGGCCCGCTTGGTGGGGAAGCGCGGCAGGTACTCCTCGGCGATACGCCGCTTGAGCGCCTCGGTCAGGTACGGCTCATCCCGCCGCTCGATCTGCTGCGTGCCACTTGGTTTGACGATCCATGCCATGCTTAGCGATCCAATTCCGCGGCGATGATGTTCAAGCTGCCCAGCACGGCGACGACGTCGGCGAGCAGGTGGCCTTCGAGCATCTTGGGAAACGACTGGTAGTTGATGAACGACGGGGGCCGGCACCGCGCCCGCCACGGCCGTGGCCCGCCGTCGGCCACGAGGTAAAAGCCCAGCTCACCGTTGGCCGTCTCCTGCGCGCCGTACATCTCGGCGACCGGGCTCTCCCAGCCGCGGTTGGTCATGATCAGCTCGAAGTGGTGAATCAGCCCCTCGATCGAACCGTACGTCTCGGCCTTGTCCGGCAGGGCGACGGCGACATCGTCGTAGGTGTTCACCGGCCCGCCGGGAATCCTGTCGATCAACTGCCTGATGATGTCGACCGACTGCTTCATCTCCTCGATCCGCACGCGGAAGCGGGCGTAGCAGTCGCCGTCCTCGCCCAGGGGTACCTTGAACTCGACCTTGCTCGCGCCATGGCCGTCCCAGTCGTCGGCGAAGCAGAGGTACGGCTCATCCTTGCGCAGGTCGCGCTTCACGCCCGCGGCCCGGGCGATCGGGCCGGTCAGCGACCAGGCGATCGCATCGGCGTGGCTGATCGCGCCCACGCCCGCGGTGCGCTCGATGAAGATGCGGTTCTTGTTCAGCAGGCCTTGCGTATCGGCGATGACCGGCGGCAGTTGCTCGTCGATGAACTTCTTCACCTTGGCCTTGAAGATGTCTTCATCGGGCAGGTCCATGTTCAGCCCGCCCACGCGGGTCCAGCTCGTGGTGAACCGCGCGCCGCAGATGAACTCGCAGATGTCGTAGATCCGCTCGCGCTCGTTGAAGCCGTAGAGGAACGCGGTGAACGCCCCGAGGTCCAGCGCCGCGGCGCCGACGCACAGCAGGTGATCCTGAATCCGCGCCAGCTCGCCGACGATCGTCCGCAGCACCTTGCAGCGCGGTGTGATCTCGATGCCGAACAGCTTCTCCACCGCGTGATGCCAGACGATGTTGTTGTGGATCGGCGAGATGTAGTTCATCCGGTCGGTGACCGTGACGTACTGGTTGTAGTCGTGGTGCTCGCCAAGCTTCTCGAAGCCCGAGTGCAGGTAGCCGATGTGGGGCACGGCCCGGACGACGCGCTCGCCGTCGAGTTCGAGCACGATGCGCAGCGTGGTGTGCGTCGCCGGGTGCTGGGGACCGAAGTTCAGCGTCCAACGATCCGACGCCGCGTCCGTCTCCTTGAGATACGGCGTGGTTTCGATATCGACGTCGAGCGGTTGCAGGTCGTAGGGCATGAGCGCTTCGCACCACTTTCGGCTGGGCCTGTGCTCCGGCGAGGCCCGCACAGGGCCCCGCGGTGGATGAGTATAGAAACGCCCGCCCGACCCGTCGAGCCGCGTTGTGACGCGAGCACGAGATACCCCGTGCTTGTCTTGGGCTTCTCTTCTATAGAAGAAAAGAAACTCTCTTCATACCCGTAAGAGGTGTTGTCGGTTTGTGGATGAATCCTGTTCGCGCGGTGTATCTGTCGCCGGAGCAAGGGGATCGATCTTCGGTGGGTGTCCGTGAAGTTGGCGGTTGGGGTGTCGGTGAGCGTAGCGCCGTGTCGGTCTGGGGGCGCGGGGCGGGTTGAGGCCGGCGTTGGCGACAGGGCGCGGGATGAGTTGGCGCAGCGCTGTGGCGCGGTCGTCCTGGTGTTATCCACAGGTCTGAAGACAAGGCCGCCCGCCGCTTGCGGCTTCGCGCGATTTGGACGCATCGGAGGGGTTTATGCGAAGAGATCGCGCGAAGCCGCAAGCGGCGATCAAGCGCTGGGCGCGTGCACGCGCTGATCGAGTTGCTGGACCTGGCCGGCGAAGCGGTCGTCGGTGTCGATGCGTTCGCCGATGGTCTTGATCGCGTGCATGACGGTGGTGTGATCGCGCCCGCCGAAGTACCCGCCGATCTCCTCGAGCGAGTAGCTGGTGCGCTTGCGGGCGAGGTACATGCACACCTGCCGGGGGATGGTGATCGAGCGGTGGCGGCGTTTGGATTGCAGGTCGGACAGCTTCACATCGTAGTAATCGATGACCGCGTCGATGATGGTCTGGATGGAGATGTGCTTGTTGTTCTCGGCCGCGGGCTCGTCGCCGAGGGCCTGGACGGCCAGGTCGAGGGTGATCGGCTCATCGGTGAACTGCGCCAGGCCCTGGACCTTGGTGATGGCGCCTTCGAGCTCGCGGGTGTTGGATTCGATGCGCGCGGCGATGTGACCGACTACGTCGTCGGGCAGATCGATGCCGCGCAGCGCCGCCTTCTTCTTCACGATCGCGACGCGCGTCTCGTAGCAGGGCTTGTCGATCCGGGCGACCAGGCCCCAGTTGAACCGGCTGACCAGGCGCTCTTCGAGCTGGGGAATCTCGTTGGGCGGCGAATCGCTGGACAGCACGATCTGCCTGCTGCCCTGGTAGAGCGTGTTGAAGGTGTGGAAGAACTCTTCCTGCGTGCGTTCGCGGTCGGCCAGGAAGTGGATGTCGTCGATCACCAGCAGGTCGACGTGGCGGTAGCGGTGTCGGAAATCGGCCATCCGCCCGCCGGTCACCGACTCGATGAACTGGTTCATGAAGTTGTCGCAGGACAGGTAGCAGATGCGCGTGTCGGGCTTGGCGTGCAGGACGGTCTGGCAGATCGCCTGGAGCAGGTGGGTCTTGCCCAGCCCTACCCCGCCGTGGATGAACAGCGGGTTGTACGCCTGGCCCGGCTGCTGGGCGACGGCGACGGACGCGGCGTAGGCCAGGTGATTGCCCGGGCCGGTCACGAAGTTCTCGAACGAGTAATCGGGCTGGATGAGGATCTGATCGGCGAAGGCCGGGTCGTCGTGCTCGCGGCCGTTGCCCGATGGCGCGGCGGCGGCCTTGCCACGGTCGGCGCGCGGGGTGACGCCGTCGCCATGCACGAACACCACGCTGATCAGGTGGCCGGTCGCGGCCTGTGCCGCATCGTTGAACGGCGCCGAGCAACTGCCGGTCAGGTACTGCTGCTGCACCGGGTTGGGCACGCGGATCTGCAACAGCCCGCCGTCCAGCCAGAGCGGCTCGAGTTCTTCGAACCACTTGCGGCAGATGTCGGGGTGATGTCGGCGCAGATAGCCAAGCATCGACCGCCACAGGTCGGGGTCGGGGGTGGACATTCGGCGTCGTCTTTCAAAGCCCGAGGGCTTGCGGATGCGTTCTGCGGATTTCGCTCATGGTTCCACCACGAAACCACGTCGCGGCGCTGCTCCGTGCGCCTCGTTTCGCCTTGATCCATCGTCGGCGGGATTACGTTGCAAACTACGATTGCGCGCCGCGCCTGTCAACGAAGAAAAATGCGTGACCCGCGCATGCGTCGCTGCGCGCGATCGGCGTGTTCACGTCGGTCCCCGATGAGGCCGGGGCCCAAGCCCGCGGTTCTCGCGCGCTTGGCGCGTGCTGCCGCTCGCGGCCGAATTTTTGAGCTTTCACCGTCTTCGTCCATTGCGAATTCGGCGCCGCTTCGCCATGCTGTGCGGTTCTACCTCCGATCGAGTTTTTCCAGAAGGACGGCATCGACATGAGCAGTGCAACGTTGAATTGGGGCATCCTTTCCACCGGCCAGATCGCCGAGTGTTTCGCCAACGCCGTGGCCAACAGCGGCGCCGGGCGGGTCGTGGCGGTCGGCTCGCGCGCCAGCGCCTCGGCCGAGGCGTTCGCCGGGCGCTTCGACATCCCCACCGCCCACGGCGGCTACGACGATCTGCTGGCCGACGACAACGTGCAGGCGGTGTACATCGCCACGCCTCATCCGATGCACGCCCAGTGGGCGATCAAGGCGGCCGAGGCGGGCAAGCACGTGCTCTGCGAGAAGCCCGCGGCGCTTAACCAGTGGCAGGCCGACGCGATGATCGGCGCGGCGATGCGACACGGCACGTTCTTCGCCGAGGCGTTCATGTACCGCTGCCACCCGCAGACGGCCAAGCTGGTCGAGCTGCTGGGGAACGGGCAGATCGGCCAGGTGCGCATGGTGCGCGCGACGTTCGGGTTCGGCGGGGGCGACACGATCGACCCGGCCGGCCGCCTGTTCGCCAACGAGCTGGGCGGCGGGGGGATCATGGATGTCGGCTGCTACCCCGTGTCGATGGCGCGGCTGATCGCCGGCGCGGTCGACGGCCAGCCGTTCGCCAACCCGATCGACGTCAAGGGCGCCGGGCAGGTCGGCCAGACGCGCGTCGACGAATGGGCCGCGGCGGTGCTGAAGTTCGACAACGGCATCGTCGCGCAGCTCGCCACCGCCGTGCGCGCCGGGCTGGAAAACACCGTGCACATCGTCGGCGCCGACGGCTCGATCACGCTGCCCGACCCCTGGCAGGCCTCGCGCGGCGACGCGACGGCGGGCGTGATCATCGTCCGCAAGCGCGGCGAAGACGAACGCAAGATCGAAGTGCCGACCGACATGAACGCCTTCAGCCATGAGGCGGCGATGGTCGCCCGCTGCGTCGCCGCCGGTCAGACCCAGGCCCCGGCGCCGGCGATGAGCTGGGACGACACCCGCGGCAACCTCGCCACGCTCGACCGCTGGCGCACCCAGGTCGGCGTGGTGTACGACGATGAAACCCCTCGGGCGGTGAGCACCGACCTCGCCGGCCGGCCCATCCGCATCCGCGTCGATCAACCCGGCCATAACATGAAGTACGACCGCGTGCCCGGCCTCGACAAGCCGGTCAGCAAGCTCATCTTCGGCGCGCTGACCGCTCACGGCTCGTTCGCCAAGGCCCAGCCCATGTTCGACCACTGGCTCGAGGTCGGCGGCAACACGTTCGACACCGGCCACGTGTACGGCCCCAGCGACAAGATCCTCGGCCAGTGGTTGACCAGCCGCGGCGTCCGCGAGGACATCGTCATCGTCGCCAAGGGGGCTCACACCCCCCACTGCAACCCCGAGGGCCTCACCCGCGAGCTCGGCCAGTCGCTCGACAACCTTCAGACCGATCACACCGACATCTACATCATGCACCGCGACAACGAAGACATCCCCGTCGGCGAGTTCATCGACGTGCTCAACGAACACGTCGACGCCGGGCGGATCAAGGCCTTCGGTGGATCCAACTGGTCGGCCAAGCGCTTTGAACAAGCCAACGCCTACGCGCAGAAGCACGGCAAGCAGGGCATGGCGATTCTGAACAACAACCTGTCGCTGGCCGAGATGGTCGATCCGGTCTGGGCCGGCTGCATCCACATGTCCGACGAGCAATCGCGGCAGTGGATGGCGGACAACGGCGTGGTGCACTTCGCCTGGTCCAGCCAAGCCCGCGGCTTCTTCACCGAACGGACCGACAAGGAGTTGGAAAACCCCGGCTACGATGACGAGCTGCGCCGCTGCTGGCTGAGCGATGCGAACCTCGAACGCCGCCGGCGCGCCTACGAGCTGGCCGAGAAAAAGGGCTGCACCGCGATCAACATCGCCGCGGCGTTCGTGCTCTGTCAGCCGTTCCCCAGCTTTGCGCTGATCGGCCCCGAAAAAATATGGGAGATGGACACCTCCCTGCCGGCGATGGACATCGAGCTGTCGCAGGATGAGATCGACTGGCTGTGGAACGGGTAAGCGACTCGCGACAGCCCAACAACCGCCTCCCCCGCTTGGTGCGCGCCGTCACTTCGTGGCCCCGCGATGTCCGCACCGGTATGCTGGATTCGCATGTCGGCGTTCAATCGGCTCAAGATGAACCTGCGGCGGGCGGCGGGGCGGTTGCATCGCGATCGGCCGGCGCTGATCACGTACCTGTTCCACGCCCTGTTCGCCGACGCGGCGCAGGTCGCGGCCGACCACATCGCGCCTCAGCAGGCGATCACCGTCGATCACTTCCGCCGCTTCGTCGAGCATTATCAGCGAGCCGGGTATCGCTTCGTCAGCCCTGATGACCTGGATGCCGGGCTGGACCCCGAGGGGCGCTACGTGATGGCGACGTTCGACGATGGGTATTTCAACAACCGCCTGGCGCTGGACGTGCTTGCGGCGTGCGACGTGCCGGCGGTGTTCTTCATCTCGACCGGCCACGTGAAGACCGGCCGATGCTTCTGGTGGGACGTGCTGCACCGCCACCGCCACATCGACGCGGGCCGAACGCTGTTGGCGCGGCGGGATGAGCTCAAGGCGATGCCGACCGACCGCGTCGAAGCGGCGCTGCGCGAGGCGCTGGGCGATGATTGCCTGCGACCGATCGGCGATGTCGATCGGCCGTTCACGCCGGCCGAGCTGCGCGACCTCGCGGCGCATCGGCTGGTGCATGTGGGCAACCACAGCGTCGACCACGCGATCCTCACGGCGTACAGCGACGATGCCAGGCGCGAGCAGATCACCGGATGCCAGCGCGACCTGCACGCGATCTGCGGCGCGACGCCGACGATCATCTCCTACCCCAATGGCGACCACGATCGCGCCACGCTCGACGCCGCGGCGGACGCGGGGCTGCGGTGGGGCATCACGGTAGCCAAACACAAGAACCCGCTGCCGCTGGCTGGCGATCCGCCGGCCCGGCTCACGCTCGGCCGCTTCACGTTGTGGGGCGATCGGGACATCGACGGCCAGTGCGAGGTGCATCGCTCGGACGTTGGCTTCACCCGCACGCCCGCGGGGGGCAGGGGAATGTCACTGTGAAGATCATCTGCCTCATCGGTGGCCGGCCGCAGCACCTGGCGTTGGTCAATCGCGTGCACGCGCGGCACCCGGTGGCGCTGGCAGTGATCGAGGGCCGGCAGTGGTCGGGCTTGCAGGGCGTGAAGAACCGCCTGCGCAGCCGCCTGGCCACCGGCCGCGCCGCGGGCCGCGTGCCGACGAAGGTGCGAACCCGCGCCGAGGCCGGGGTGTACGACGCGCAATTCGCCCACGACTGGCACGACCTGCACCCCGACATCCCGGTCTTGTGGGCCGACGCGATCAACGCCGACTCGGTGCGTGATCGGCTCGCCGCCGAGCAGCCCGACGTGCTGCTCGACCACGGCACGGCCATCGTCAAACCGGCCGTGATCGACACCGCGCCGCTCGCGCTGAACCTGCACTGGGGCCTGAGCCCCTACTACCGCGGCACCCGGTGTACCCAGTGGGCGCTGTTGCACCACGATCCGCTGAACATCGGCGTCACGGTGCATCGGCTGGCACAGAAGATCGACGCCGGCGACATCCTCGGCCAGCGACGCGCGACGATCGAACCGCCCGACACCGTGCTTTCGATCAACATGAAGCTCACCGCCCTGGGCACGGCCATCGTGCTCGCGGCGCTGGATGATCTGGCCGCCGGGCGCGAGCTGACGTTCGCCGAGCAGGATCTGACCCGCGGCTACCTCACGCTCAATCGTCAATGGTCCGGTGACCTGGGCCGGCACGTGGCGAAGCTGGTGCGCGCCGGCGGCGTTGCACGGATGCTCGAACGCCCGGCGCGGCGGCGGGCGTTGCCGATCGTTGAGTTCGGGCCTGGCGGGTAGCGCCGCTCGCGGCTTCGCGCCATGCGCCGCGCGGCGGGTGCGGGCTGGGCCGTCCGCCCCGCGCGAAGCCGCGAGCGGCGGGGTGTTATTCGCCCGGCGGCTTCGTCAGCTCGCCAAACTTCTGGCGCGTCTTGTTCACCTTCTTCACCGCGTGGGCCTGGATGTACGGGTGATCGGGGTTGTTCGCCATGAAGTCCTGGTGATACCGCTCGGCCGGGTAGAAACCCTCGAGCGGTTCGAGCGTGGTGACGATCGGCTGGTCGTACACCCCGGCCTGGTTGAGCTGGGCGATGTATTGCTCGGCGAGCTGCCTCTGCTCGTCGTCGGCGTAGAACGCGGCCGATCGGTACTGCCGGCCCACATCGGGGCCCTGGCGGTTGAGCGTGGTCGGGTCGTGCGTGGCGAAAAAGACGCGCAGAAGTTGGCCGTAGGTGATCTTCGACGGGTCGTAGGTGACCCGCACGACCTCGGCGTGATCGGTCCGGCCGGCCGAGACCTGGCGGTAGTCGGCCGTCTGCGCCTCGCCGCCGGCGTAGCCGCTGACCACGTCGCTCACGCCTTCGAGCTGCTCGAACACCGCCTCGACGCACCAGAAGCACCCGCCGGCGAACACCGCGGTCGCCGCGCCCGGCTGATCGGCTCGGGGCGCATCGGCCGCCGGCTCGGGCAATGCGCCGCCGCCGCCGTCGGCCGGGCGGTTGCACGACAGTCCACTGAACATCATCCACATCGCGAAGGTTCCGGTGAAAAGGTGACGAAGCATGCGCCAGTGTATCCGCGCCGATCGCGTCAATCGCTCGGCGCATCATTCCCGTCGCGTTGCTTGCCGTTGCGCTCGCGCCACGCCTCGTCGACCGCCTGCCAGCGCGGCTCGGGCTCGCAGCAGCAGGTGTCCACCCACGTCGGCACGTCTTCGTGCATCCGCTTGCGGCGGGGCTTGTCCGGTTGTGTGGGTTTGTCGGCCATGCCGCATTAAATGCGCCGCGGCGGGCTGAGTCACATCAAAACGCTCAGGGCACGATCACGTCCACCGCCCGGGGTTCGATCGACACGTCCACGGGCGTCGTGCCCGCCGCGTCGCCGTCGATCTGCACCGCGGCGCGGTCCGCAGCGGTGATCCGCAGCGACCGGGCCTTGCCGTGCCGCACCGAACCGCAGCGCAGGTGCCGGCCCAGCGCCACCCACGCCAGGTACCCGCCCAGCGCCAGCGCGCCGGGCTTCTCGAAGACCACCCAGTGCAACAGCCCATCGTCATCGCGCGCCTCGGGCACGAACGGCAGACCCATCGCGTACTGCGGGATGTTGAACACGATCGCGTGCGCGCCGCGCACCTGCCGGTCGCCGGTGTCCAGCGTGAGCTGCGGGTAATCGTAACCGGCCAGGGCGCCGAGCATCGGCTTGACGTAGCTGAGGCGCGTCACGCGGCGCAGGCCTTCACCTTCACCTTCGCCTTCGCTGGTGCCACGGGTGCCGCCGTTGCTTGCGCCGCGCCATCGGCTGACGCGGTCGACCACGTCGGCGTCGAGGCCGACGCTGACCATCATGCCAAACCGCCGGCCGTTGGCCCGGCCCAGGTCGATGCGGCGGGTCTTGCCGCCGGCCACCGCCGCGGCCACCTGCTCGGGCGTGTCGTAGCCGAACTGACGCGCGAACAGGTTCTCGTTGCCGATCGGCACCATCGCCACCGGCACGTCGGTCGTCTGGTTGAGCACGTCGGCCACGGTGCCATCGCCGCCGGCGACGATCACGCAGCGGCAATCACCCAGCCGGTCCGTGTCGCTCAGCACCGCGTCGCGCTCGAGCGGATCCCACAGCGCCCGGCTGGCCAGGCCACGCTCGTCCAGCGCCGCCTGCAGGCGGGCGACGATCCGCCGGTTGGCGCCGTGACCCGAATACGGATTGGCCACGATCGCGACCCACGGCCCGTCGGGCCCGGGCCCGACACGGCGCTGCGCCGACGCAGCCACGTAAACCTCGGTTGGGGGAATCAAAAGGTCAGTCACGGCCCGGCCACCACCAGGTAAGTCAACAACAGTGCCATAGCAAACGCTCCGGTCGGTCGGATGTCAAGCACGAAGCTAACACAACGCTCACATTTTCCTTACGCCGGGATAACGGTTTGTCGCATCCCGCGGCGGCAACGGTCGTCGATGAACCCGCGAAACAATGATCGGCCCATGGGCTACAATCGCCGCATGATTCGTGATTCCCATTCGGACGCCGCCGGCCCGGCCCGGGGCGATCTGCCGGGCGCCATCGCCCTGCTGCCGCGCCCTCACCGTCGCGCGGCGCTGGTCGCCGCGGGCGTCGTGCTGGGCTGGGCGGCGTTCAACTATGTCTGGTCGCTGGGCAATCATCCGCTGTGGTTTCCCGGCGAGGCGGCCCACGCCGTGGCGGCGCAGCGCGGCGACGCGACCGGGCCGGGCGGAATGCTGCGGCAGTGGGGCCTGTCGCGGGTCGGCGGCGAGCTGGGCCTGCGCCTGCCGGGCGCGGTCTTCTCCCTGCTGGTCGCCGCGGCCACGGCCTGGGCCGCGACGCGATGGCGCGATGGGCTGACCGGGCTGATCGCGGCGGTGCTGCTGCTGACCGATCCGCTCAACGCCCTGATCGCACGGGTGGCGGTGGACGCGGCGTTCATCGTGCCGATCGTGCTGGCGCCGCTGGCGGTGGTCGTCGCCGCGTGGGTGCGCCCGTGGCTGGACGACGATGCCGACCGGCGCGGCGCGCCGGTGGTCTTCGTCGCCGCGGCGGTGATCGTGACCGTGCTGATCGGCGGCGCGGCGGTGGTGTTCGCGGTGCCGGCCCTGTCGGCGCGGCTGAACTTCGACCCCGCCCTGGCCGGGCCGATGCTGCGGCTGCTGCTTCAGGCGATGCTCTGCGCGGCGCTGGCCTGGGTCGCGGTGGTGATGTACCGCGCCGCGCGCCGTCGGGTCTGGGCGATGATCCTCATGGGCCTGGCGCTCACGTGCACCGTCACCGCCGGCATCAGCGTTGAAGACGCTTTGACCCGGCGAAACAGCGTGCCGGCACTGTTCGAGCGGATCGAGAAGCGATTGGGCGGCCCGCCGAAGCAGGTGTGGTTGTATTCGCCCGAGGCGTCGTCGAACATCGCCTCGGTGAAGTACTACAGCGATGCGCCGGTCTATTACATTCGCAGTGAGGCCGACCGGCCCGCGCCGCGGTACCCACTGGCCACGCTGGTCACCGCCTCGGGCGGTTTTCATGAGTCGGTGCCCGAGCGGTCGCGGCTGCGCTGGCGTCGGCCGTTCGGCGGGTGGATGGTGTTGCTGCAGCGCGAAGCGCACGAGTCGATTAACCCAGGTCCGCGATGATGCGCCGCGTGATCGGTTCGTTGGCCTCGGGCAGTTTCAACTCGGCCAGCTCGGCCGGGGCGATCCATCTGTGCTCGGCCACCTGAAGGTTGCGCGGTTCGTTGCCCGCGCGGCCGTCACGTTCGCAGTAGAACGGGTGCAGCACCACGTGGCCGTGCGGGTAGACGTGCTCGACCGTCGGCAGCGAGCCGGTCACTTTCACTTCGATGCCCAGCTCTTCGCGAAACTCGCGCACGAGGCACTGCGCGGGCGCCTCGTCTTCGAGCGCCTTGCCGCCGGGCAATTCCCAGTAACCGGCATACACCGCGTCGCTCGGCCGGCGCGACACCAGCAGCCGCACGCCCTCGGCTCGCCGCTCCACCAGCACGCCCAGGCCCACGCGCACCGGCCCGGACCCATCCGATGCCCGCGAACCGCCCATCAACGCACCGTTTGTGGAAAAAATATTGGCAAGTCTGTAAACATAGTAATAGAAAGCGTTTGCAAGACATAACCACAACTGGTGTGCTGCCAGTGCCTTACATCAAAAACTGGCTGTGTACAGGCCGTGAATGACTTGTGGATAAAATTATTATTTCTTTATTGCCAATGGTTTGTGGTGTGGTCATGTAGGTGGGTGCTTGCCGTTGACACCGGCTTGTGGACAGCGATACGATATGGTCACCAACGCGGTCGAACATCGGCTATTAGCCGTGGCGCCCCCCGTCGTGCGTTTCGGAGCAATCGACGGGGGTTTTTCTTTGTTCGCCTCAGCATGATCGTGCGCCTTCGGGCACGGCCGCGGTCCGCAGCGGCGGCAGGTTCTCCTCCAGCACGCCGCGCGCCTTGGGCCAGATCAACATCGCTTCGATCAACATCCACACCTCCAGCGCCAGCGTCGCGATTGCGATGACGATCAACACCCAGTTGGGGTTGGCGCTGAACAGCCAGCCGGGCGCGCCGCCGGGATTGCTGATGAACAACTGCCAGATCATCGCCCACGCGGGCATGATGAGCATGAACAGCATCGGCAACACGATGAACCACACCGGCAAGCGCCTTCGCCACAGCCAGAAACCGATGACCAGGAACGCCAGGCCGCTGAGCAGTTGATTGGTCGCGCCGAACATCGGCCAGAGGATCATGCCGCCGCCGCCGGCGCTGGCCCAGGTCCAGGGTTTGCCGGCCCGCGGCAGGGCCGCGATCGCCAGCGCCAGCACGATCGCGAAGATCGTCGCGCCGTGCTTGTTGGTCAGCACGCTGATCGGGTTGAGCGTCAGCTTCGTGCCCTTGACCTCGCTGCGCTGGGGTCGGCGGCGGACGGTGGTACCGGCCAGCTCCTGCACGACGTAGCGTTGCAGTCGGCAGGCGGTGTCGAGCGTGGTGCCGGCGAACGACGCGACCAGCACGCCCATCAGCGCCGTGGCGATCGGGCCGGCGATGCCCATGGCGCGCAGGAAGTTGGCCGCGCCATCGACGAACGCGCCGACCTTCGCCGCCAGCCCCCCGGCCGCGGCCCAACTGGTGTACCGCGCCGCGTACGCCGCCTCGCCGGTCAACACCCCGCCGTCGGCCCCGGTGATGCCAAGGCCCAGGCCCGCGACGCACGCGAGGATCACCAGCACCGCGAGGAACCCTTCGGTCAGCATCGAGCCGTAGCCGACGAACTGGGCGTCGGATTCGCATCGCAACTGCTTGCTCGACGTGCCGGACGAGACCAGGCAGTGGAACCCGCTGATCGCGCCGCAGGCGATGGTGATGAACAGGAACGGAAAGATCAGCGGCGCGGCCTGGGGATTCCATTTGACCACCGGCGCGGCCAGGGCCAGCTCGGGTCGCTCGGCGCCCGAGACCGGCGGGGCGCCGCCGGCGAACGCCGCGTACGCCAGGCCCGCGACGATCAGCCCCAGCGCGGTGAGCAACTGCAGCGAGTTGATGTAATCCCGCGGCTGCAGCAGCGTCCACACCGGCAGCACGCTGGCGATGTAGCTGTAGATCAGCAGCACCACGACCCACGTCATGGTCGGCCAGCCGGCCAGGGTCGTGTTGAACTCGTGCAGGAGGCCGCGGTCGCCGTAGATCACCGCCAGGTACATCAGCCCCAGCGCGAGGATCGAGGGCAGCAGCAGGTGTACGCCCTTGCGGTGCAGCCACAGGCCGATGAGCACCGCCAGGGGGATCTGCACGGCGCACGGGAAGATCGCGGTGGGGTACTGCCGGAACACCGCGGCGATGACCAGGCCGAAGATCGCGATCACGATCGTCAGCGCCAGGAACAGGATGAACAGGAACAGCAATCGCACGCGGGGGTTGAGCACGCGGCCGGCGATGTCGCCGACGGTCTGCCCGCGGTTGCGAAGGGAGACGACCAGTGCGCCGAAGTCGTGGACGGCGCCGATGAAGATCGAGCCGACCAGCACCCAGATCAGGGCCGGCAGCCACCCCCACATCACCGCGATGGCGGGGCCGACGATCGGCCCGGTGCCGGCGATGGAGGTGAAGTGGTGGCCGAACACGATCGACTTGGCGGTGGGCACGTAGTCGTTGTTGTCGTTGAGCGCGACGCTGGGCACGGTGGCGTTCGGGTCGAGCTTGAACAGCCGCCGCGCCAGCCACCGCCCGTAGGTGTGGTAAGCAACGAGATAACCGACAAACGCACCGATCGCGATGAGCAGCGTGGGCATGGGTCGAGGGCCTCGGGGGCGAAGCGAGTGGGGCCATGGTAGCACAAGGGGCGCGGGGTAGACCAAGAGCTTCCGCTCTTGGCTTGTCAGGTGTTCACACGAGCCGAGGGCGCAAGCCCTCGGGTCTTCACGCGCCGTCGCCGCGCCCGCGCTCGATCAGCTCCTCCAGTGGCGGCGGCGGTTCCCCCTCGCGCCAGCGCATCAGCAGGTGCTTCGCGCGGTACTTGTCGGTGAGGTAATCCAAGTGCGCCTGATCGCGCACGGGCCGAAAGCTCGGCTGGCGGGCGAACCACCGCTTGCCGGGCCGGCGTGACCATTCGCCGAGGAACTTGCTCAGCAGGTTCGGCACGACCTGGTACACCTTGCTCGGCCGGGTCTGGTCTGCCCAACTCAGCACGACGTGGAAGTGCGTCGGCTCACCGAACACCGCATGGATGCGCCAGTCGCGCCGCTGGGCGATGTCGATCACGCCGCTGTGCAGCAGCGTGAGCATCGGGATGTCGAACGTCACCGGTTCATCGTTGGCTGAGCGGCGGTACAGGTCGGCACGATCCGGGTCGGGCGGGAGGGTCTGGCCCTGCTTGACGTAGCCGCGCGGGTGATCCGGCATCCACGAGCGGTAGGCGTGGAGGGTGAGGATCGAGCAGGGCCTGGCGGCGCCTCCGGTCGCGTGACGCTTGCAGGCAGAACCGAGAGCTTCCGCTCTCGGCTCGTCATGGTGCGAATGAGCCGAGGGCGGAAGCCCTCGGTCGGTCGCCTTTAATCTTCCTCTTCCCCGGGCTTGAACTGGGCGACGATCTGCTGCTGGACGTTGGGCGGGACCGCTTCGTAGTGGCTGAACGCCATGGTGTAGCTGCCCTGGCCACCGGTGACGCTCTTGAGCTGGCTCTGGTAGTTGGTCAGCTCGGCCAGGGGCGCCTGGGCCTTGAGGGCGATCATGCCGCCGGGGATGGGTTCCTGGCCCTGGATCCTGCCGCGCTTGCCCGACAGGTCGCCGGCGATGTCGCCGATGTTGGCTTCGGGCACGGTGATCTCCAGGTCCACGATCGGTTCGAGCAACACGGGCCTGGCCTTGGTCACCGCGTCGATGAACGCGCGCTTGCCCGCGGTGACGAACGCGACTTCCTTGCTGTCCACCGGGTGGTACTTGCCATCGTAGACGCTGACCTGGACGTCCTGCAGCGGGTAGCCGGCGATCGCGCCGCCTTCGAGCACGCTGCGCACGCCCTTCTCGATCGCGGGGATGAACTGGTGGGGGATCGCCCCGCCGAAGATGTCGTTGGAAAACTCAAATCCGCTGCCGCGTTCGAGCGGCTCGATGCGCAGGTACACCTCGCCGAACTGCCCGGCGCCGCCGGTCTGCTTCTTGTGGCGGTGGTGGCCCTCGGCCTTGGCCTGGACGGTCTCGCGATAGGCGATCTTGGGCGGGTGCGTGTCGATCTCCACGCCGTAACGCCCCTTCATCTTCTCCAGGCACATCCGCACGTGCAGATCGCCCAGGCCGCGGATCACCGTCTCGCCGGTGCCGGCCCGCTCGACGGTGAAGCAGGGATCCTCGGCGTCGAGCGCCGCCAGGGCCTTGGCGATCTTCTGCTCATCGCCGCGGCTCTTGGCCTCGATCGCCAGGCCGTGCATCGGCGTGGGGAAGTCCAGCGGCTTGAGGTGGATGTGGTCCTCGTCGTGCGAGTCGTGCAGCACGTGGTCGAACTCGATCTCCTCGACCTTCGCCACCGCCGCGATGTCGCCGGGGATGGCCTGATCGATCTCCACGTGCTCCTTGCCCTGCAGCTTGAACAGGTGGCCGACCTTGAATGGCTTGCGCGCCTCGCCGATGAACAGTTGGCTGTCCTTCGTGATCGTGCCCTGGTGAACGCGGAAGCACGCCAGCCGGCCCACGAACGGGTCGATCGTGATCTTGAACACGTGGGCGATCGCGTGCTGATCGGGGTCGGGCGTCGCGTGAAACTCCCGCGCGTCGTCGCCGGCGCCGCGGAGGAACGGCCGCGGGTTGCCCTCGGCGGGGTTGGGCGCCAGGTCGCAGAGGATGTGCATCATGTCGTCCAGCCCCGCGCCGGTCTTGGCCGAGCAGAACAAGATCGGCACCAGGTGCCCCTGCCGCAGCGCCGCCTCGAACGCCTCGTGCAGTTCCTGCGCGCTCACGTCCTCGCCCTCGAGGTACTTCATCGCCAGCGCTTCGTCGACCTCCACGATCTGATCGACGATCGCGGTGTGGGCGTCGGCGACGGAAGAGAAATCGGCCTGGCCGCTGGCTTGGTCGAACACGTCCACGACATCCTTGCCGCCGCCGGTGGGCAGGTTGATCGGCAGGCACTGCTTGCCGAACGTCTGCTGAATCTGCTCGACCAGCTTGGGCAGGTCGGTGTTGTCCGCGTCGATCTTGTTGACCACGATGAAGCGGCAGAGCTTGCGCTGGGCGGCGCGGTCCATCATGCGACGGGTCATCATCTCGATGCCCGCGTGGGCGTCGATCACCACCGCCACGGTCTCCACTGCCGGCAGCGCGCTCATCGCCTGGCCCATGAAATCCGGGTAGCCGGGCGTGTCGATCAGGTTGACGTGCCGGCCGTGGAAATCGAAGTGGACCACGGCCGAGCTGAGCGAGTGGCCGTGGTGCTTTTCCTCTTCCTCGTGATC
Source organism: uncultured Planctomycetaceae bacterium (assembly GCA_964620345.1). GTDB lineage: Bacteria > Planctomycetota > Phycisphaerae > Phycisphaerales > Zrk34 > CAZUHK01. The sequence continues at coordinate 2,811 of CAZUHK010000019.1, read as the reverse complement.
GCAGACGGTGTTGCCCTTCTCGACGGCGCCGACGGCGCCGATCGCGCCCGCGTCGTGCAGCAGTTGCTCGACGAGCGTGGTCTTGCCCGCCCCGCCGTGGCCGAGGAATGCGATGTTGCGAATGTCCGAAACGCTGTAGCTGGCCATGAGATGTACCTCCGATGTCCGCCCGCCGGTGCCACCGGGCGAAGCGTGGGGATGGCCAGTATAGATGGCCCCGACAGGGCCGCAAGGCGGCGCGCTCAGCGGCGCGGCCGCGTCAAGCCGGCGGATCGCATCGATCAGTCAGCCATGGCTTTGGGTATACTTGGAAACGTGTCGAACCCAATGGGCCGCTGCAAATATCGTTTTGAAGGACCAATGATGAAGACTTCGCATCAAACGTCGCCCCCTCGCTGTTACAGCATGCCGTTCGTTTCCTGGCAAGTCCTCGCTTTTTGCTTCGGACTGCTTCTGCTCGGCACGCTCGCCACGGCCAAGGATCAGGTTCCAAGGCCGAAGCTCACGGTGCCCCGGCTGAGCGAGGCGCCCACCATCGATGGCAAGATGACAGAGGGCGAATGGGATCGTGCCGCGGCGGTCACCGGCTTCATCGGCGCCACCGGCAGCTTCGGCAAGGTGATGGTCCCCAAGGAGTCCCGGATCTATCTGGCTCAGGATGGCAAGACACTGTACATCGCGGTGTGGACCGAGCTTGCACCCGGTGAGAAGCCGACGATGAAGTTCCGTCGTCGCGACAGCATCGTCTACATGGACCGCCAGCAGTTCGAGATCTGGCTGACCCCGCCCACCGAGGGGCACGCCACGGCCTACCAACTCATCGGCAACGCCTACGGCGCCCTGTACGATGTCAAAAAGGTTCCTGTCCTCGGCATCACCAACCCGAACTGGAGCCCGGATCTGAAGTTTGAGAACTCATTCAAGACCGGCGAATACTGGATCGCGGAAATCGCCATTCCCTTCGAGGCCGTGGCCGACCCCGACCACTTCGCACCGGACAAGCCCTGGGGCGGCATGGTCGCCGTCGCATGGCCGCAGCGCTCCTGGCCTTTTACCCACGGGTTCTACCACAACATCGACACGCACGCGCTGATGACCATGAGCGAGCAGGGCACCTGCGCCCGCCTGCTCGACATGAGCGGTCTGTTCGAAAACCGCTTCGCGCCGAAGCTCGAGGTGGTCAACGGTCACGACCAGCAGACGACCTTTACCGTCCGAGCCCAGCGGGGCGACACGGTGATTGAGAAGAGCGTGACCGTCCCGGCCGGCCAGGTGCGCCAGGTTGAGGTGGAGGGGGATCTGCCGGAGGTCGAAGGCCGGGTCAACCGGTTGCGCTTGAGTGTCACCGACGCCGATGGGACGGCCCTGATTGAAGGGGACTGGTACTACCGGCCGGTCGACACCGCGGCCCGCAAACCCGAACCGGTCGAGCCCGAACCCTGGCAGATGACCACGCGGGTGAGCTACGCGCCGCTCAGCAAGGCCGCCCGCTGCTGGGTGGACGTGCTCGACGCGCCCATGCGCGATCAGATCGCCAAAGCCACGTTCACGGTCACCGCCGAAGACGGAACGGTCATCCCCGTCACCGGCCCCTTCGGCAAGACCGTTCAGCAGGCCCAGGACGACACCTTTGAGTTGGATGCGGCCGAGGTGCATATCTGGATGCCCGACGATCTCGCCGTGGGCCGGTACACCATCACCACCGCCTTCGTCGATGCCGAGGGCAACACCCTCGAATCCAAGAAGGACCGTTTTACCCATAAGGACTACAAGGAGCAGTACGTCTGGCTCGACAGCGATAAGTACGGCGAGGACTTCACGGTCGAACCGCCGTTCGAACCGATCGAAATGGACGGTCGAACCGCGAAGATTTACGGCCGCGAATACGTCATGGGCGGGGCCTTGCCCACGCGCATCGTCAGCCAGGATCGCGCCATGCTTGCCCGGCCGGCCAACTTCGTCGCCGTGGTCGACGGCAAGCCGCGGCAGGCGGTGATGACCCAGCCGTTCACCATCGTCGGCAACCCCACCGGCGTGCGGGTGAATTTCACCGGCCAGTACAAGGTCGCGGGCATCACCCTGGATCTGAGCGGACACATCTTTTACGACGGCGCCATCAATTACACGCTCGAAGCGACCCCGGGCCCGCAAGCCGCGCGGGTGGACCGGTTGTACCTCAGCGTCCCGGTTCGACAGGCGGTGGCCCAGAGTCTGCTGACCAACCGCGGCGGCGGGGGCGGGGGCTATCAGAACTTTGTCAGCAACCTGCCGGACGGGGACGGCGTGATCTGGTCGTCGCAGGATTTCGCCGACTTCGTCTGCTATCTCGGCTTTTCCGACGACGACCGGGCGCTGCAGTGGTACGCCGACCACGACCACGACTGGGTGCTCGGCGATGACCACCCGTGCGCGCAGATCGTGCGCGACGACGGCGCACTGGATATGCAGATCAACCTCGTGCGTCGCGCCAGCCAGGGCGACGCCTTCGGCGCGACGTTCGGGTTGATCGCCACGCCGATCAAGCCGATGCCCAGCGGCTGGCGCAACACCGTGCTCCATTTCTCGCCGATGGCCGACAGCACAATCAACTTCTTCTACGGCCCCGGCCACGGCAACACCGGGCCGTTCAAGTGGCACGACAGCGCCGGCCTGGCCAAAGCCAACGCCATCGACGTCCCGAAGGGCAAGACGGCGCAGGAGGTGCTCGACGCCAACAGCGGCGAGGGGTATCCCAAGCTCGACATCATCGAAAAGGTCTACGGAAAAAACCCGGCCGATTGGGTGGCGAAGGCCCTTCGCACCTACGAGGAC
>CAZUHK010000018.1:0-25527 GCA_964620345.1 uncultured Planctomycetaceae bacterium | reverse complement strand
GGTGCAGCTCTCGGCGGTGGCGAGGGTGAGGTTCTCGGCCCGCAGCAGATCGGCCACGGCATCGGCGAGCGTGGTGTCATCGCGCCCGAAGGTCAGTGGTCCCAGGGCGCTTTCGACCGCGGCGATGGTGGCCGTCAGCTCGCGTTCGGCGGTGAGCAGCTCGGGGAACTCGCTGCGGATGCGCGCCGCGACGATGCCTTCGCTGACCGTCGTGCCCACGGTGGGGTTGCGGTCGCGGGCCATCAGATCGCCCAGGCGTTCGGCCAGGTCGCTCTCGCCCTGGCCGAAGGTGTTGATCCGGGTGGTGAGGATGACGCGGCCGGTGCTCGGCGGCAGGGCCGGGGCGATGTGCCGGTCCCACAGGGCGATCATCTCGCGCGGCACGCCCGGCACGCAGAACACACGCGCGCCATGGATTTGGGCGTCGATTCCGGGGGCGGTGCCGGCGGGGTTGGCCAGCATGGTCGCGCCCGCGGGGCACATCGCCTGAACCTTGTTGCGATCGACCATCGTCCGGCCGCGGCGCTCGAAGAACGCGGCGATGTCGGCGAGGGCGCTTTCGTCGAGCACCAGCTCGGCGCCCATCACATCGGCCAGGGCGAAGCGGGTCAGGTCGTCGTCGGTCGGCCCCAGCCCGCCGGTGGCGATGACCAGCTCGGCCTGCCCGATCGCCTCGCGGAAGGCCTCGGCGATGGCCGGCCGATCGTCGGCGACGGTCAGGTGCATCTTCGCGCCGATGCCGCGGCGGACCAGTTGCCGGGCGAGCCACGCGGTGTTGGTGTCCACGGTCTGCCCGAGCACGAGTTCATCGCCGATGCTGAGGATGATGGCGTTCATGGCAGTATCACGGATCGCGGATTTCACAATGCGCAAGAGCGCGGGGCTGGTCAGTCGGTGGCGTCGGCGAGGGTGGCACGCAGGGTCTGTTGGAACTGTTGTTCGAGCGGTTCGTCGCCGAAGCGGCCGACACGGATCTGCACGACGATCGTGTCGGCGTCGATCTGCCGGGCCCGCAGCTCGATCGGCCGATCGGTCGCGGTGATGCCGTTGGCGGCCAGGGCGGTGACCTCGTTATGTACCCCGCCCAGGCCCCATCCCATCTCGCTGAAGACCATCGGCAGCAGCGCGGCGAGCGAGTCGATGTCGGTCGCGTAGCGGTCGCTCATCGTGGTGTCGGCCGGCAGGGCGGCGGTCCGCTCGCTGGTCGTCGCGGTGTTCAGGTCGATGTCGCTGCAGGCGATGGCGAGCAGCGACAGGCCGGCGAGGATGGCGCGGAAGGCGGTGGACATGGGCGTATAATGGCAGGTTTGTGCTCGCGGGCAAGCGCCGGTGCGATTCGGCGCGGCCGCGGGCGGGAGGATCGGCCCGCCTTGGAACTGACCATCAACGTCCCGCCCAACGCCGACCAGGTGGCGCTGTTCGGCCCGGCGCAGGCGCATCTCAAGCTCATCCGCGAAGCACTGGGCGTGAACGTCGCGGCGCGTGACAACCGCGTCCGCCTCACCGGCGAAGGGCCCAGTGTCAATCGCGCCGCGGAGGTGATCAATCAACTGGCCCAGCAGACCCGGCGCAACGGCACGCCCAGCCGCTCCCAGGTGATCGACCTGATCCACCGCGTGACCAGCACCGGCGCCGAGGCCACGGGCGCCCCGCTCGATGGCCAGTGGGACACCGGCGACGAGCTGGAGGTGCTGATCCCCGGCCGGCGCATCGCGCCCAAGACCGCGGGCCAACGCCGGTACCTGGCGGACATCAAGGCCCACGACCTGGTCTTCTGCACCGGACCGGCGGGCACGGGCAAGACCTACCTGGCCGTGGCCGCGGCCGTCGCGATGCTCAAAAAGGGCATGACACGCAAGCTCGTGCTGGTCCGCCCCGCGGTCGAGGCCGGCGAAAAGCTCGGCTTCCTGCCCGGCGACATGCAGCAGAAGGTCAACCCCTACCTGCGACCGCTGCTGGATGCGCTGCACGACATGGCGCCGTTCGACCACGTGCAGCGGCTGATGCACAGCGATGTGATCGAGGTCGTGCCCTTGGCGTTCATGCGCGGCCGCACGCTCAACGACGCGGCCATCATCATGGACGAAGCCCAGAACACCACCAAGGCGCAGATGCAGATGTTCCTCACGCGCCTCGGGCACGGCGGGAAGATGATCGTCACCGGCGACACAAGCCAGATCGACCTGCCTGCCGGGGAGACCAGCGGCCTGGTCGACGCCGTCCGCCGCCTGATTCGCGTGCCGGGCGTGGGCTTTGCGCAACTGGACAAGCACGACATCGTCCGCCACTCGCTGGTGCAGCGCATCGTCGAGGCGTACGGCGAGCCGACGCACTGACACGTCGCCGCAGCGCCGCAGACGGACTATCCCGGTGCGTCGCGCACGCGATCGTTTATGATGCGCGTGAATCGGAGTTGCACGAAAGGACTCGACGTGGCCGACAAATCCGACGCGCCCGTGATCGGCATCGACCTGGGCGGGACGAACATCACCGGCGGGCTGGTCGACGCCAAGGACAAGGTCGTCTGCCGCGAGAAGACCGACACCCGAGCCGACGAGGGCGAGCCGGCCGTGATCAAGCGTGTCGTGGGTGTGGTCAAGACGCTGTGCAAGGACGCGGGCGTGGAGCCGACCGACCTGGCCGGCGTGGGCCTGGGCGTGCCCGGCGCGATCGAGCCGAGCACCGGCGTCGTGCTCGAAGCGGTCAACCTGCGATGGTCCAACGTCCATGTCGCCGAGCATTTGGCCGAGCAGGTCGGCGCGCCGGTCACCGTGGACAACGATGTCAATGTCGGCACCTGGGGTGAGTACCGCAAGGGCGCAGCCAAAGGCGCGAGCATGGTGCTGGGCGTGTTCATCGGCACGGGCATCGGCGGGGGACTGGTGCTCGACGGCGAGCTGTTCACCGGCGCGTTCGGCACCGCCGGGGAGATCGGCCACACCACCATCGACACCCACGCCCCGTTCGGCCACCGCACCCTCGAGCAGGTCGCCAGCCGCACCGCCATCGTCAACCGCCTGGTCGCCATGGTCAACGCCAATCACCCCAGCATCCTGCGCGAGCTGGCCGGGGCCAAGTGGCCGCGCATCCGCTCCAAGGTGCTCAGCAAGGCCCTGAACAAGGACGATGCGTTGACCGTCCGCGTGATCGGCGACGCGGCCCGCGCCATCGGCACGTCGATCGCCGGCGTCGTCACGCTGCTGAGCTTGGACTGCGTGGTCATCGGCGGCGGGCTGACCGAAGCGCTGGACGACCGCTGGATTCAGTGGATCACCGACAACTTCCACGACGCGGCCTTCCCCGCGGTCTGCCGCGAAAAGTGCAAGGTCGTCGAGAGCAAGCTCGGCGACGACGCGGGCCTGATCGGCGCCGCCATCCTCGCCCGCGATCGCCTGGCGACGGGGTGATGCCGAACGGGATAGCCACGCAGTCGCCGAGCAGACAGAGGTGCAGAAGCAGGGCCTTGGCGACAGGATTCACCGGATAAAACAGGTTGCAGCGCTGCGTCGCGTCTGTCGGGTGCCACGCCTTGTCCGCCTTAGCGGCAAGGTGTGAGCGGGCGCGGACGGCATCACACCTTGCCCTTCGGGACAAGGTGTGGCACCCACTACGGGTCGCCGAAAGATGCTCTAAACAGGATCAGCGCGCGGGTCTGGCCGCGCTTGCAAAACTTCCTTTCAATCCCGTCGATCCTGTCTACTCGACGGGTCTCTATTCCCTACGCTTCTGCGGTGGTTCTGGTCACCGTCGAGGCGCCGGCAGCGCGGCGAAGGGGACGATCGCGTCGACCAGTTCCACGCGGGTGTACGCGGTGGCGAGGTTGACCGGCAGGGCCACGCCGTGGTCGTGATCGCTGGCCAGAATGACCATCGTGTCGCCCAGCAGCTCGTAGCCCATCTCCGCGTGCTGGTGGCCGAGGATGAACAGGTGGGTGTTCCACATCGTCGCCAGATCCTCAGCCCACTCCTGGCCGATGACGCGGCCCCAGACCATCAGGTGCGCCGAGCCGTCGGGGCCGTACAGGTCATCGTCGCTCAGCTCGCGGGTCAGGCACATCGGGTCGAAGTCGTTTCGCTTGCGGCTGGCCGGCAGCGAGTGGGCGACGAACAGCCCGTTGGCGCACCGCACGGCCAGCGGCAGGGAGCGGACCCATTGGGCGAACGCCTCGTGGACGCGGTCGGTCTCGTCGCCGAAGACGTGGCTGAGCCCGGTGTAGAACGCCTCGATCGAGCTGACGCCGTGCTTGGAAATATCTTCGCCGTTGACCTGCGCCAGCTCGTGGTTGGACAGCAGCACGTGGACGCGATGGGGGAATCGGATCTGCATCGCCGCGGTTTCGGCACTCATGCGGTAGCTCAGGTCCATGCCGTTGACCAGCTTCTCGCCGTGGATCATCTCCTGCAGCAGCAGGTGATTGCCGGGCTTGTCGGCGAGGTTGGCCAGGCGCAGGGCCTTTTCGAAATTGACGCGGTGATCGTGCAGGTCGCCGGTGATGAGCATGTGGCCCTGGTCGGGCAGGTCGATCACCGAGCCGGTGCGCTGCGGGTGGTCGCGGTTGAGCTCGGCGGCGCGCGTGAAGATGTCGCAGATGGTGTCCGCGTCCTGGAAGCTCGCCTTGCGCTGGCCGGGGCCGGTCATGGGCATCAGTATTGCCTTTAGCGTCTGGCGGTCAACGGAGCGACCGCGCCGGTGGGATGAGCTTTACATCGGCTTGGCCGATGGGCATGCTTGAGGGCGCGGGGGCGGCGGGGCGAGGCGCATTGTCAAGCGCCACGCCCCGATCGCACGATAGTGACCAGACACCGGCGAAATTATCCGGGCCTTGCGAACCCTTCATGCACCTGGACCTGCGCATCGATCACGCCCGCGTGTACGACGGCGAACCGTCGGGCACCGACGCGGCGCGCCCCGCGGCCGGTGCGATGCGAACCATCGGCGTGAAAGACGGCCGCATCACCCTCGCGGTCAATCCCGCCACGCCCGCGTCGCGCACCATCGACGCGACGGGCCTGGTGCTGTGCCCGGGGTTCATCGACATCCACTCCCACTCCGACTTCGCCGCGCTGTACGCGCCGGCCGCCACGAGCAAGCTGCTGGCCGGCTACACCACCGAGCTCAACGGCAACTGCGGCTACGGCGCGTTCCCCCTGCGCGGCGGCATGAAACAGCAGCGCCAGGCCGAGTACGAACCCCACGGCCTGCGGATCGACTGGGAAACCACGGAGCAGTATTTCCATCGCTGCGCCGCGGCGCCGATGGCGCTCAACCAGGGGCTGCTGATCGCGCACGGCACGCTGCGCGGCTCGATCGTCGGGCTGGACGATGCCAGGGCCGACCGCGACCAGCGCCGCGCGATGCAGCGCGAGGTCGAACGCGCGATGCGCCTGGGCTGCTTCGGCCTGTCCACCGGGCTGGTCTACTCGCCCGGCTGCTTTGCCGACGATGCGGAGATCCGCGAGCTCGCGGCGGTCGTCGCGCACCACGGCGGGCTGTACGCCTCGCACCTGCGCAGCGAGAGCGACGACCTGCTCGAAGCGCTCGATGAGTTCCTGAGCGTGTGCGAGGCCGCGGGCTGCCGGGCGCAGTACAGCCACATCAAGACCGCCAGGCCGCGCAACTGGCCCAAGCTCGACGCGGTGCGCCAACGGATGAATCGGGCCGCGGCGCGCGGCGTCGAGCTGTTCGGCGATCGCTACCCGTACACCGCGAGCTGCACCGACCTGGCGACGATCGTCTTGCCCAACGCCGCGCTGGCCGGGGGGGCCGAGGCGGTCGTGTCGCGCCTCGAAGACCGCAAACAACGCGACGCGATCCGCCAGCAGATCATCGCACGCGAGGGCGATGAGCTGGACGACTGGCTTTCGCGCGTCATGGTCGCCGGCGTTCACCGCCCCGAATGCCGCGCCGCCGAGGGCAAGACGCTCGCGCAGTGGGCCGCGCACGCCGGCGCCGATGATGCGCTCGACGCGGCGCTCGACCTGCTCATCGAAGACGGCGCATGGACGAACGGCATCCACTTTTCCATGTCCGAAGCGAACATGAAGCGGATACTCAGTTGGCCGGACGTGATGATCGGCTCCGATGCGTGCCTGCGCGACCAGGTGGGCGATGCCTGCGCCGATCACCCGCACCCGCGTGCGTTCGGCACGCCGGGGCGTGTGCTCGGCCAGCTCTGCCGCGAGGCGAAATGGTTCGACCTGCCCACCGCGATCCACAAGCTCACCGGTCAGCCGGCCCGGGTGATGCGCCTGCGCGACCGCGGCACGATCCGCGAGGGCCACTGGGCCGATCTGGTCCTGTTCGACCCGGCCACCATCGCCGACCGCGCGACCTACCCCCGCCCCGCCCAGCCGCCGGCCGGCATCCGGTGGGTGCTGGTCAACGGCGAGGTGTGTGTTTCGAGCAACGGCGACGCCACCGCCCGCCCCACCGGCGCCCGCCCGGGCAAAGTGCTGCGCTTCGGGTGAAGCCCGGCTTCGCGCGGCCGCGCCGCCTCGCGCTCAGGCGTAATCAATCCATTCCAGGCACAGCCCCGTCGGCCGCAGCGTCGGGCCCGACCGCCGGCGGTCGCCGCTCCGCAGCAGCTCGTCGACGCGCGTCGCCGGCCAGTGGCCGCGGCCGACCTCGATCAGCGTCCCGGCGACGATGCGCACCATGTTGTAAAGAAACCCGTCGCCACGGATGACGATGTGCAGCTCGACCTCGCCGGCCCGCTCGACGCGGCATTCGTGAACGGTGCGCACCGTCGTGGTGCGTCTGTGGCCGGCGTTGGTGAACGCCGCGAAGTCGTGCTGGCCGACCAGCCGCGCCGCCGCGTCGTTCATCGCATCGACATCCAGCGCCAGCCAGCAGTGATGCACCAGGTGCCGCAGGCCCAGCGGGCGGTGGGGGGTGTTCCAGACGCGGTAGCGGTACTGCTTGTCCACCGCGCCGGCGATCGGCTCGAAGTCATCGGCGACCACCTCGGCGCTTCGCACCTCCACGTCGTCGGGCAGCCGGCTGTTGATCGCCACGGCCAGCCGATCCAATGGCACGGTCACGTCGGCCGCGTCGAACGCCGCGACCTGCCCCAGCGCGTGCACGCCGGTGTCGGTGCGCGACGCGCCCCGCAGGACGATCGGCTGACGGACGACCTGCTGCACCGCCTGGCGCACCGTCTTCTGCACGGTGCGCAGGTGCGCCTGATCGGCGCCGGTCTGCTCCTGCCAGCCGTGGAAGCCCGACCCGTCGTAGGCGATGGTCAGCTTGTAACGCATGACCGTTCGGCGCTTAGTAGGCAAAGCCGTCGGTGCGGAGTTTGACGATGGGCTCGGCGTTGACCAACCGCTCGCCGGCGCGGACCAGACCGACGTACACATCGTGGTCGCCGTCGACGTCGAAGTGGCGCACCAGCTCGCAATCGAGGTAGGCCAGCGACTTCTTGATGATCGGCGAGCCGGTGGCGGCCTTGAAGATCTCGATGGCCTCGAACGGGTTGTCGCCGGCGTCGCCGCCGCCGAACCGCTTGATCGTCAGCTTGTCGGTCGGGGCGATCTGACACAGCGCAAAGCCGTGCGAATCGTGCAGCAGCGGCACGATGGGCCGGCCCTTGCTCAAGGCCACCGAGACCATCGGCGGATCGAACGCGACCTGCTGGACCCAGCTCACCATCACGCCGCGCATGCGGTCCTCGTAGTGGCTGGTCATGATGTACAAGCTCTGCGGGATGCGCCCCAGGGCCTTGCCGATCTTCTTGCGATCCGGTTCACTCATCCGCGCCACCCCGTGCATGGGAAACTGAAGACGCAGGCAAGATACGAGGCCGGGCCGCGCTTGGCAAAGCGGCCAGTGGGCCGGATGAACGCGAAGCACACAAAGCACACGCGAAGGCCGCGGCGTGAAACGCTCTTGCCCATGCTTCGCGCCCTTTGCGCGTTCTTTGCGTTGGGTCCCGGCGGCCGTTCACGGCATCCTGCCCGAACCGTCGCCCAGCGGCAGCTTGCGCGCGGTGGCGAGGAACGCACCGTAGTTCTGTCGGATTTCGATCATCGAATCCCCGCCGAACTTCTCGACCAGCGCCCGGGCGACTTCGAAGGCGATGACGTTTTCCATCACAACGCTGGCCGCGGAGATCGCGGAGATGTCGCTGCGCTCCCAGCCGGCCTCGGCCGGCTGCTTGCTGTTGAGGTCGACGCTGCGCAGCGGCTTGCCGAGCGTGCTGATCGGCTTCATCGCGCCGCGGACGACGATCGGCTGGCCGTTGGTCATGCCGCCTTCGATTCCGCCGGCGTTGTTCGTGCCGCGCTGGTAGCCCAGCGTGGGCGTGTCGCACTTCGATGCGTCGTGGAAGATTTCATCGTGTACCTGCGACCCGGGCCGGCCGGCGGCTTCGAAGCCCAGGCCGATCTCTACGCCCTTGAACGCCTGAATGCCCATGACCGCCGCGGCGAGGCGCGCGTCGAGCTTGTCGTACCAGTTGACGCAGGTGCCGATGCCCGGCGGGCAGCCGAACACGTGGGCCTCGACCACGCCGCCGGCCGTGTCCTTGGCCAGCTTCTGGTCGTTGATGAAGTCCTTCATCGCCGCGTCAGCCGCGGCGTCGGGGCAGTAGCAGTCGCTCGCATCGCGCGGCGCGACGAGCTGCCGCCAGTTGTCAGCGGTCACCTCGAACCGCCCGCGGGCCTGGCCGACCTGCCGCACGAAGCCGAACACCTCGATGCCGAACGCGCGCAGCAGGCACCTGGCCAACGCCCCGGCGGCGACGCGGCCGGCGGTCTCGCGGGCGCTGGCGCGCTCCAGTGTCTCGCGGCAGTCGGTGGTCAGCCACTTGATCGACCCGGCCAGGTCGGCGTGGCCCGGGCGTGGCCGGTGCAGCGGCGGGGTGCGCTCATCGTCGTCCAGCCGGTGGTCCCGGTTCCACACCGCCATGGTGATCGGCGCGCCGATGGTCGTGAGCTTCCGCACGCCGGTGAGAAACTCGACGGTGTCGGTTTCGATATTCTGCCGGCCGCCGCGGCCGTAGCCGCCCTGCCGGCGGCGCAGTTCCTGGTCAATCAGCGCCACGTCGATCGCCATGCCCCTGGGCATGCCGTTGACAAGGATCAGGCCGCCGCGGCCGTGCGATTCACCGGCGGTTTGGTAGCGGAGGGTGGCCATGGTCGGGCGAATTGTAGTGTCCGCCACGGGGTTTAGCGAAGCGGCGCGAGGGTGTCGCGTTCGAGCGAATCGGCCAGGGCGGCCGCAGCGCGATCGCAGTTGGCCTTGAGCCGCAGCATCGCCGGCATCTGCATCGGATGGGTCATCGCCCAGCGCGTCGCCGCGGCAAGGTCCGGCTCGCCGGCGTCGCTCACCAGGCCGACCAGCCCTTCGGGCACCGCTTGGTCGAGCCGATCGCTGATCGCGCGGAGGCATAGCCACGGCACGCGGCGCTGTATGCACGCCGTCGCCGCGGCGAAGGTTTCCATGTCCACCGCGTCCGCGCCGTATCGCGAGGCCAGCGTGCGCTTCGCATCGGCGCTGCTCGCGATGCGATCGACCGTGACCATCGTGCCCGACCGGTCGACACCGGGCAGGTCCAGCGACGGGGTGAGCCGATCGCCGCCGGCACCGTCGATCAGCGCCGCCGGATGAATCGTGTCGCCCGGATGCAGCGACTCACTGAGCGAGCCGGCAAAGCCCGTGAGCACGACGCGCGCGGGGTCGAACCGCTCGATCGCCTCGGTCGTCCGTCGCGCCGCGCGGTCGCGACCCGGGCCGGTGACGCCAATGACCGTTTCGCCATCGGCCCAGGCGATCATCGGCGCATCGCCATCGCGTGCCAGCCCCAGCCGCCGGGCCAGGGGCTCGACCTCCACCGTCATCGCCGCCACGATCAGCAGGGGCTTGGGTTCGCTCATCGCAGGTGAAGATACCCCAAACCGCCGGTAACATGGCGGCGACCGTCACCTCACACAGGGAGCAGCCCATGGCCGTGCATCACATGGTGTGGATCAGGTTCGGCGACGATGTGAGCGATTGCCGCATCGCCGAACACCTCGAAGCCCTGCGTTCGCTCAAGCACAACGTCCCGGGCGTGATCGACGTGAAGGTCGGCGAAAACTTCACCGATCGCGCCGGCGGCTTCACCCACGGCCTGCTGGTCACCCTCGACAGCCGCGACGCCCTGGCCGCCTACGGCCCGCACCCCGCGCATCAGAAAGTGGCCGGCGCGCTGACCGAAGACGCCGAACTGATGGCGATGGATATCGAAGCTTGAAGTCATTTTCGATTGCCGATTTTCGATTCGTGGCGTCGGCTCGCGGCTCGCGCTGTCAATCGACACTTGAACATCTCCCATGACCTGGCTCTGCCTCATCCTTATTCCCCTCGCCTCTGCGCTGTCGTTGCCACTGACGTGGTGGATGCGTCGGGCCGGCCGGCGGTGGGGGGCGCTGGATGCGCCCGGGCACCGCAAGCTGCACGCGGCGCCGACGCCGGTGACCGGTGGCATCGCGATCTTCGGCGCGACCGTCGGGCCGATGGCGCTGTTGCTGATCGGCGCGTGGGCGGCGCCCGAGTCGTTTGGGGTGAACCTGCGGCCCGACGTGCTGGAGCACCTGCCGGGGGTGCGTGAGCGCACGGCGATGGGCGCGGCGCTGATCGGGGCGCTGGTCGCGCTGCACGGGGTCGGCGTGATCGATGATCGGCGCGCCTTGAGCGCCGGGCCCAAGCTCATCGTGCAACTGCTCGCCGCGGCGGTGGTGGTGTGGGTCGGCGAGCTGCGCGTGCTGGCGATGTTCGGCCAAGTGCCGGGCGCGCTGCTCGCGGTGTTGTGGCTGGTCGCCGTGACCAACGCCTTCAACTTCATGGACAACATGGACGGCTTGGCGGCGGGCGTGGGCGTGATCGCCGCGTCGCTGTTCCTCGCCGCGGCGCTGATCGGCGGGCAGTGGTTCATCGCCGCGGTGCTGGCGCTGCTGATCGGTGCGATGCTCGGCTTTCTGGTGTTCAATATCCCCCCGGCCAGCATCTTCATGGGCGACGGCGGGTCGCTGGTCATCGGCTTCACCATCGCGTTCTGTGCGTTGCGGCTGACGTATGTCGAGCTCGATCCCGGCGCGGTCGGGCACAGCGCCTGGTGGGCGCTGTTTACGCCGGTGGTCGTGCTCGCCGTGCCGCTGTACGACCTGGCGAGCGTGACGCTGATTCGGCTGTCGCAGGGCAAAAGCCCGTTCGTCGGCGACACGCAGCACTTCTCGCACCGGCTGGTGCGTCGGGGCCTGAGCCGGCCGGCGGCGGTGGTGGTGATCTGGGCATTCGCCCTGGCCACGGGCATCGGCGGGATCACGCTGGGCCGCGTGCCCGGCTGGGCCGCGGCGCTGGTCGTTGCGCAGACCGCGGCGATCCTGCTGGCCCTGGCCTTGCTCGAACGCGGCTCGATCCGCCCGGAGGCCGCCGATGGATGACCCGATCCACAGCCCCAAGCCGGGCGCGGCGAGCGTGGGGGTCGCGCCGCACGTGGTCGGCGATGTCGCGCTGGTCGGGCTGATCGTGATCGCGGTGGCGCGGTGCGTCGTGGCGTTCCACTCCGCGGTGCCGTGGAACTTCAGCCACCTGCTGCCCGATGCGCCCGACACGGCCGTCGAAGCCGCGGGCACGGCGATCGTCGATGCGCTGATGGTCGGGGTGCTGCTGGCGGCGATGGTCGATGCAATGCTGCGCCGGGCGCGGCTGACGATCGCGGCCGGCTCGATGATCGGCTTGTGGATGATCGGCGCGCTGTTCACATGGCAGCACGCGATGTTCAGCGCCGATGGCTTGCGCATCGGCGGCAACTGGATCGGCGCCACGGCCCTGGGCCTGGCGGCGATGCTGCTGGCCGGCGTGCCGCGGCGGCGGACGCTGCTGGTCGCGGCGATGGTCGCGCTGGTCGTGCCGCTGTCGCTCGACGCGGCCCACCAGGTGCTTGTCGAACACCCCATGACCGTGCGCCAGTACGAAGCCGATCGTGCCGCCGCGCTGGCTGCGCAGGGCATCGAGGTCGGCTCGGCGGCGCAGCGTAAGTTCGAGACGCGGCTCAACCAGGTCGAAGCCACTGGCCAGTTCGGCCTGTCCAACGTGTTCGGCTCGGTCATAGGCACGCTGACGCTGCTGGCCGGCGGCGTCGCGCTGGCGGCGATGTGCCGCCGCGCCGTGCCGTGGTGGCGGCCGGCGGGCGTGGTCGCGATCGCGCTGCTGGGCGTGGTCGCGCTGATGATGACCCTGTCCAAGGGCGCACTGCTCGCCGCGCTGCTGGCCGGCGGCGCGGTGGCCGTCGCGTGGCGCGCCAAGCCCGGCTGGCTGCGGGCCGTGTGCGTCGGTGCGGTGGTGTTCGCTTTCGCGGCCGTGGTGGTGCGCGGCTGGATCGGCCCGCCGGACTCGCCCGCCGGCGAGCGGTCGCTGCTGTTCCGCTGGTTTTACTGGCAGGGCGCCGCGTCGATGCTCGCCCAGGACCCGCTGTGGGGCGTGGGGCCGGGGCGGTTTCAGGAGTATTTTCTGCGACACAAACCGCCGCTCTGCCCCGAGGACGTGAGCGACCCGCACAACGTGTTTGTGTCGTGGCTGAGCATGCTGGGCGTCGGCGGCGCGGCGTTGTGCGGGATGCTGGGCGTGATGTTCTGGCGCGCCGCCTCCCCGCCGCTTGCGGCTTCGCACCAGGCCGACGGTTCAACCACCGCGCCGCGTGAAGCTATCGCCAAGCCGCCAGCGGCGGGCGATGTGAACTGGCGGCTGCTCGTCGCCCTGGCCGCGGCGCTGCTGGCGTTCGGTGCGCAGTACGTCATTCAACTGGACATGCTCTGGATCGACAGCGCCGCGATCCTGGTGCTGGGCGCGGTGCTGTTCGTCGCGATCGCCGCGCGCCTGCCGGCCGACTGGCTTGACACCCCCGCCGCGCGGCTGGGCCTGATCGCCGCGGCGACCGGCGCGCTGGTCCACGCGCAGATCGAGATGAACCTGGTCAACACCATGAGCGCGCCGCTGCTGTTCGTCCTGCTGGGCACGGCCGCGGGGCGAGGCGACGCGGCCACACGCGAGCGGTCACCGGCAAGGTGGCCGTGGGCGGTGCTGCTCGGCGTGGCGCTGGCGGCCTGCTCACCGCTGGCGCTGTTCGTGCCTCGCCTTGCGATCGCGCAGGCACGCATGGGCCAGGCGGTCCGAGCACTCGTCGAGTCGCCTGATTCTTCCGACAGCTATCTTGTCGTCGGCGACATTCTGGGTGTGTCCGGATGGTTCCCCCACGAGCCGAGGGGCGCGGCGCTTTACCACGAGGCGGTCGTTGCGGCGATCTCCCGTCAACCGCTCGATGAACAGGCGGGCCTGTGGCGTGAGGTGGCCGATGAATGGCCGGTCCTCGACCCGCCACACCCCGCTTCGCTCAACCCGGCGAAGCAACTTCGACGCCGTTTGCTCATCGTCAGACTCGGCTGGCGCGCCTCGGGCGATCCGTTCTGGGTCGAGCAGGCCGCGCGTGCGCAGGCCGGACTCGAGCGATACGAACCGCACGGCCTGTTCGCGTTCGTCGAACTCGGCGACGTGTTCGCGGCGATGGGCGCGTCGCAAAAGGCGGTCGAGGCCTATCGACGGGCGCTGGCGATTGACGCGAACTACTACCTCGACCCGGACAGCCGGTTGTCCGATCCGGTGCGCGGGCGGATCGCGGCGTACGTTCGCCGGAACACGGCAGTTGAACCGCGCCTGCGCCAGCCGGTACCATAGGGCCACATGATCGTTGACCTGCACACACATCTCTGGCAGAACCCCGAGCAGCTTGGCCCGCAGATCGCGGCGCAGTTGCGCGAGCGCTTCGCCGGCAGTTGGGATCTGCTCGACGCCGGGCCCCAGGCGCACGAGGCGGCGACCGAGCCGGTCGACGTCGCGGTGATCCTGGGCTTCAAGAGCCGCTACCTCGGGGCGGAGCTGCCCAACGACTACATCGCCGAGTACATGGCCCGCAACCCGCAGAAGTACCTGGGCTTTGCCGGGGTCGACCCAACCGACCGCGACTGCGTGCCGCAGATCGAGCGGCTGGCCGGCCGGGGCTTTTCGGGCGTCACGATCAGCCCGGCCAGCCAGGATTTCCATCCGGCCGACACGCGCGCGATGGCGGTGTACGAGGCGTGCGAATCGCTTCGCCTGCCGATCCTGGTTCATCAGGGCACGCACTACACGCGCGATTCGAAGATGGAATACGCCCGGCCGTACCTGTTCGACGAGGTGGCGCGCGGTTTTCCGAAACTGCGCCTGGTGATCGCGCACTGCGGTCACCCGTGGGTCGAAGAGACGCTCACGCTGATCGGCAAGCACGAGCATCTTTACGCCGAGCTGTCGGCGATCATCGCCCGGCCGTGGCAGTTGTACCACGTGATGCAGCAGGCCCACAGCCAGGGCGTGACGGATCGGCTGCTGTTCGGCAGCGACTTTCCGTACATGTCGCCGGGCGAGGCGATCGAGACGATGTACTCGATCAACACGTTCAGCCACGGCACGCCGCTGCCCGCGGTGCCGCGCGAGAAGCTGCGCAGCATCGTCGAGCGCGACGCACTGAGTTGCCTGGGCATCCGCCGCGGCGGCTCGGGCCCGCGCGCCAACCCGATGCCCGGTTCCACCAAACCCACCGCGGCGCCCGCGGCGAAGGACACAAGCGAATGATTCAGCGATGCGCGCTGAGCGCGATGGCCGCCGCGGCGTTGGTCGCGGTCACCGGCTGCGGCAGCTTCGGCGACTTCACCACCTTCTACCTGCCCCGCGGCGACCTGCAGCTCCGCTCGGTCGACCCGGAGAACGACGTCGCGATCGACAACGATTTCGACATCGCCCTCTACGCCGTGGAGAACACCGAAACCGCCCACGTCCTGCTCATCCAGGGTACCGAGGCGGCGCCGCGGCAGGTGGTGCACATCAAGATGTTCTGGCGGCCCCGCGCCGGCCGCACCCCGTTCGACCCGACCGCGACGAACACCACCGTCCGCTACGTGCTGTTCGACGGCGATCAGGTCGCGCTGTTCGGCGGGGGCGGGCTACTGCGGCCCCACGACCTGCCGGGCGATGAGAAGTGGGCCGGCACGCTCTACAACGCCACGCTTCGCCTGCTCGATCAGACCGACGACTTCGACGCGGGCCTGGGCGACTCGGCCATCGCCGTGGGCACTTTCAAGGCCACGCGCGACGAGCTGCGCACGCTCGAGCTGTTGCGCAAGATGACCGCCGTGCTCGAAGACAAGCTCGGCTACCCGCGCCTGGTCGGCATGCCGTAGCTGAGAGTGAGAAGAGCAGAAGAGCAGAAAAGCAGCAAAACAGGAAAGCAGGAAATGCGGAGCCGCGACCCGGGCCGTTTCCTGCTTTGCTTTTCTGCTTTCCTGCTTTTCTGCTTTTCCCCTTGCTGCTTTCCCCCTCGCTAATCGTCCGCGTCGTGGGGGTCGATGTCGACCTGGCTGTGCAGGTGTTCGCTGGTGCCGGGGGTGGTCATGACCTTGAACAGGCACCAGGCGAGCAGGCCGGTGACGAAGCCGACGCTCAGAATCATCGTGATCCATCCGCCGAGGGTCATGGCATCACCTCCGTCTGCTGGGCTTCGATCTTCCGCCAGCGTTTGACCGCCTGAGCGATGATGAAGAAGAAGAACACCGCGACCAGCACGATGAAGCCCACGCTCATGCCCACCACGCGATCGGTGAACGCCTTGGCGAAGTAGCTTTTCTGGCCCTTGTTGACCTCGCCGAGGATGAACGCGATGAAGATCACCAGCAGGTAGATCGGGGCGACGTACTTGAGCATGAAGCCCACGGCCCGGGGCACGCGGATCGCGGCGCCGCGATCGAGCTCGGCCATGCCGCGCCGCGGCGTCAGCGCCCAGCCGAACAGCAGCGTCTGGAACAGCGCCAGCAGGTAGATGCACAGCGTGCCGACCCAGTTGTCGAACGTGTCCAGCGCCTTGGTGTCGGCCGAGAAGTAGAGCACGAACATCGCGCCGACGAGCGTGACGAACCCGAGCATCGCGACCGACGCCTTGCGGTTGAGGCCCAAGCCCTGTTCGAGCAGCGCGATGGCCGGCTGAAGCATCGACAGCGAGCTGGTCACCGCCGCGAGGAACAGCAGGAAGAAGAACAGGAACCCGACGGCGTGGCCCATGGGCATCTGCTCGAAGACCATCGGCAGCGTGAGGAAGCCCAGGCCGAACGTCGAGCCGACCGATTCGCTCACCGCCAGACCCAGGAAGATGAACGCCGCGGGGATCGTGATCAGCCCGCCCAGGGCCACTTCGCAGAACTCGTTGCCCGAGGCGCTGGACAGGGCCGACAGCGCCACGTCGTCGTCCTTGCGCAGGTAGCTGGAGTAGGTGATGATGATGCCAAAGCCCACGCTCAGGGAGAAGAAGATCTGCCCGGTGGCGTCGAGCCACATCTTGGGGTTGGCCAGCGATCCGAGGAACCCGGCCCAGAAGTGCTCGGCCTCGCCGCCGCGGGGGTTCCACATGTAGCCCAGGCCGTCGAGCACGCCGCGGCCCTCGTGCTCGGGCAGCGTGAGCACGCGCAGCAGCACCAGCAACGCACAGCCGATCAACGCCGGCATCGCGATCAGGCAGAACCGCTCGATGCCCCGGGTCAGCCCGCGGTAGATCAGCGTGAAGTTGAGCGCGAAGCAAAAGGCGAGGAACGCCAGCCCCGCGCCGGTGAACGCCGCGCCGTCTTCGTCGGCGCCGATGAAGTTGTAAAGAAAATCCTTGAACGGCCCGGTCGCGATCTGCCCGTCCTCGGCCGCAGCGGCGCGGGCCTGCTGGCCGACCTCCGCCATCGCGCCGTTGAGGTAGTACCAGGCGTAGCCCAGGCACCAGCTCTCGATCAGCACGTAGTACATATAGATGATGACCGGCACGATCATGCCCAGCACGCCGAAGTAAGGCGCGGCGCGGGTCTTCCAGATCGAGCGGTAGATGCCAGGCGAGGAGTTGTGGCCGTGGCGGCCGCCGAAGCGGCCCATCGCCCACTCGCCCCAGGCCAGCGGCAGGCCCAGCACGAACAGCGCGATGAAGTAGGGCACCATGAACGCCCCGCCCTCGTACTGCGCCGCGAGGCCGGGGAAGCGAAGAAAATTGCCCAGGCCCACCGCCGAGCCCATGACCGCCAGGATCACGCCGATCCGGGTGCCCCAGTTTTCCCGCTTGGGCTGCAGTTGATTCATGTGGTTCGATTCCCGCGTTCCTGAGCAAACCGACGCGGTAAACATAACGCTAACCGGCGGAAATACCAAGCATCAAAACGAACCCGCCGCGGTGTTTTTCTTGCCCGGACCCGGCGATTGGGCGTATAGTCCATCGGTCCGGTCGATGGGAGCCCAGGCCGGCCACTTCATGCGATCCGCCTCACGTCAACTCACGGATCGCCGCACACACAAGGGAGGTTTTCGCATGGCACGTGTCGCAGACATCCTCGGCCAAAAGGGCGGCGAAGTACACACCGTCCGCCGCGACATCAGCGTGCTCGACGCCACGCACCGCATGAACGCCCACGGCGTGGGCGCGGTGGTGGTCACCGATGACCAGCAGCGCGTTCAGGGCATCTTCACCGAGCGCGATGTGCTGCGCAGAGTCGTCGGCAAGCAACGCGACCCCGCAACCACCGCCGTGGGCGACGCGATGACCAGCGAGGTCGCGTGCTGTGCGCCGCAGATGGAGGTCGAAGACGTCCGGGCGCTGATGATGCAGCGGCGCATCCGTCACCTGCCGGTGGTCGACGCCGAGGGCAAGCTGATGGGTGTGATCTCGATCGGCGATGTCAACGCCCACTTCGCCAACAGCCACGAGATTCAGCTCCAACACCTGCGCGAATACATCAGCGGCCGCGGCTAAAGCCCCTCGCTGTGGACGGGCTTTCTTCCGCTTCGGTGTGCCACGCACGTTCGATCCCCGCGGGCGCAAATCCTCTGGCCAACCGGTGCATCGCCGGACGAGCGGGCATGCGACCGCGAAGTCCACCGCCAGCAAGCGCGACGGGCGTCAATCCGGCGACCGTGCGGAGAGCGGGGCGGCAACGTCTGCGCCTACCCCGTCGCACCCGGGTTGCCGTCCACATGCACGTCCATCTGCGGGAACGGGATGCCGATGCCCGCCTCGTCCAGGTGTACCTTCACCGCGTGGGTGAGTCGCTCCTTCACGTCCCAGTAATCAGCCGCGTGGGTCCAGAACCGCACGACCCAGTTCACCGACGAGTCGCCCAGGTCCAGCAGGTACACCTGGCAGCCCCGGCCCTCGCCTTGGATCATCTTGGCCTTGAGCGACTCGGCGGCCTTGCCGAGCACTTCGCGCGTCCGGTCCAGGTCCGCCGCGTATTCGCAGCCGACGTTCACATCGACGCGGCGTTCGGTGTGAAAGCTCACGTTCTCGATCGTCGCGCCGTACACCTGCCCGTTGGGCACGATGATGCGGCGGTTGTCGACCGTGTCGATCGTGGTGGTGAACAGCTCGATCTCGTCGACCTTGCCGAACGTGCCGGCGACGTTGATCACATCGCCGACCTTGAACGGGCGGAACAGCAGCAGCATCACGCCCGAGGCGAAGTTGGACAGCGTGCCCGACAGCGCCATGCCCACGGCGAAGCCGGCCGCGGCGATCACCGCGGCGAAGGTCGTCACGTCGATGCCGAACTTGCTCAACGCGAACACCACGCCCAGCAGCAGCACCAGGTAGAACAGCACCTTCGCGAAAAACCGCGCCAGCGTTTCATCCACCTTCCCTTTGCGCAGCGCTCGGCGCAGCATGCCGCTGAGCACCTTGCCCACAATCAGCGAGACGATGATGATCACCAGCGCCCAGACCAGCGGCAGGGCGTAGGCGGCGAACAACTCACCCATCGCGGCGGTGTCGCCTTCCATGGCCCGCCCGAACAGGCCCTTGGCATGCTCGACCACCTCGGCGCCCTGACCGCCATCGGCCGCGGGCGCGTCGACGGATGCTTGTGCGATCAACCACATCATCGGCATGGTTCCTTGTGTATTGGGGTAAATGATCCGTTCAGTTCTGCCGCAAACCGCGGCCCCGATCCGGTACGATGATAACACAACCGCACGCCCCGCCACCGCCCGACGACGCGACGGGCGGCCCAAGTGGCGGGCGTTTCGGGCCGATACGGAGATTGTGGCTGTTGCCCGCACAACCCCGATGGCTGTCGACGCGCCGCGCGACGACTCGCGCTCGCGCTCGCGCTCGCCCGCGCCCCCGGCGGAGGCAAGCCGGTCGCGCCGCGCCTTCGACGACGCGGTGCTGCGGCGCAAGGTCTCGTGGCTGATCGCCGCCACGGCGATGTGGGGCGCGGCCGCGGGCTACGCCGCGGGCGCCTTCGGCTGGGGTCCGGCCGGCGTGCTGCTCGGCGGCGGCGCGATCGCGCTGGCCGCCGCCCTGGCCGGCCGACGCTGGGTCGCGGCGCCGATCGAAGAACTCGTCATCGCGCTCAGCCGAATCGCCGGGCCCGACCGCCCGCTCTCCCCCCGCCACCTGCCGCGACATCGGCGCGATGAGGTCGGCCAGCTCGCCCGCGCCATGCACCAGATCGCCACCAGCGCCATCCGCGACCACACCGAGGCCCGCCAGCTCCGCCGCACGCTCGACCACCGCATCGAAACCGCCACCCGCAAGGCCACCGCTCAACTGCGACACATGGCCATGCGCGACGAGATGACCAACCTCGCCAACCGCCGCTTCCTCGATCAGAACCTCGACGAGCTGGTCAACAGTTGTCGCGACACAAACACCGACCTGCTCTGCATCGCGCTGGACGTCGATCACTTCAAGCGCGTCAACGACACGCTCGGCCACGCCGCGGGCGACGAGCTGATCAAGTTCACCGGCAAGCTGATCGCCGCGCTGATCCGCAGCGACGATTTCGCCGCCCGGCTCGGCGGCGATGAGTTCCTGGTCTTCATGCCCGGCGCCGACCTCGACCGCGCCCGGCAGTTCATCCACACCGCCCAGCACCTCTACGCCGAGCACGTCATGCTCCACCTGCCCGAGGACCTGGACGTGGCCCTGAGCATCGGCGTCGCATCGCTGTCGCGCGACGGCGCGGCCGACGGGGCCGACCTGATGCAACGCGCCGATGAAAACCTCTACCTCGCCAAGCAGGCCGGCAAAGGCATGGCGATGGGCGGATGAGCTGAAGTGGGAAGTCGGAAGTCGGAAGTCGGAAGTGGAACGCGGGACGCGGAAGTGCGAAGCGGTTATCGCCGCGGCTTTGGTGCGCGGCGAACCGACTACAGCATCGCCACCCCGATCGTCGCCCGGCATCCAGATGCCAAGAACCGCCAAAGCCCGCGGCCAACGCCGGTGCGTGTGCCCGCGCCGACCTTGCATCCGCCCCACGTCCAGGAACCGAACAGGATCGCTCATGCCCCGCGGCACGCTCCCCTCTCTTCCGCTGCCCGGCCGCCCGCGAAAGGCCACCACATCCGGACGCCATCGCGAAGCGCGGTGTGTGCGAACCTGTCACCCCGTCAAGACACACAGCACCCTATCGGGATGCTGTGTGGCACGCGGCCATATGCCCAATCACCACATGTCACTCCGGCTCTCCATGTTCGTTGCGCTGCGTTCCGCAATGATCCAACAGGCGGCCAATGGTGTAGAATGGGGTGACATAAAAGTAGAGGTAATCACCATCGCGCTTGACAGCATACTGCATCCCCACGGCCTGACATCGCAAAGCATCGTCGCATTGGCGAATGCCCATGACGATGCCTCCACTCATCCCCTTTGGCAGGTAATCGGTAAAAGGCAGATGCGATATTTTCATTCGTCCGTACCAAATAGGGGCATCGTTGGCGATTGCTTCGGGAACTTCGAACTTGTGTTCCAAACGTGCAAGAGCCAAGCAGGCGTTATATTGAGTATCAGTCGGGTCATCTGATGTGATCGAATGCGCGGCGGCCGGCACACCGGCTAAGTAGCACATGTCATAATCATCGTCGTCGAACCGATGACGCCAGTGGTTCTCTGTAATTGGGGTGGTTCCGTTCGCACGGAGAAGATCTACAGTGTTGTCGGGGATATCGATGAAGCCGAAATCAATGCCCGCGTCGTCAAACCCGAGCACGAATTCCTCGCTCACCTGCAATGGTATCGCTTCGGGAGTAACGTCATCTCTGCCCAGGAAATCGATGATCTTCAGACTCACGAGGCAGTCATCACGCTTTAGACTCTTGATGAGATTAACAACATGGCCGGCCGTGGCGATCACCCATTTGCCGCCTGAATCAAATACGCACGCGGAAGCAAACGTGCGATACGTGCCATCGTTACTGCACATAAAGCCATCGATCTCAACGGTAGACCGAATATGGATGGCAATGAAATACGGTGCCATAACTCGGCGGGCTTGGTCTTGGGTCAACAAGGGTCTCTCCGATCGCAAGCAAAACCGGTGGGCCGACTGGTGTCGGCCCGCCGGGGGGTGTTTTATCGAACTGGATTCTCGGAAGGGTGGTGCATGGGGTGTTTCCCGCGAGCCGGCGACTGTGTCGCCGGGGGTTGGGTCGCGGTCGGGGCAGGCCCGGGCCGGGGACGGCCGGGCTCGCTCGACTGATTCACCGATCCACCGATCCACCGATCAACCGATCAACCGCCTCAATAATCCATGTCGTCCATGCCGGCGCCGGCGGGTTGCTTCTTCTTTTCCTTGATTTCGGAGATCATCGCGTCGGTGGTCAGCAGGAGGCCGGAGATCGACGCGGCGTTCTGCAGGGCGGTGCGTTCGACCTTGGTGGGCACGAGCACGCCCATCTTGATCATGTCGCCGTACTCGCCGGTGAGGACGTTGTAGCCGAAGGAGGTGTCGGAGGAATCTTCGACCTTGGCCGCGACGATGGAGCCGTCGAGCCCCGCGTTGGAGGCCAGGCACTTGATGGGTGCGGTCAGGGCGCGGTGGACGATTTCGATGCCGGTCTTGACATCGCCCTTGGCATCCTTTGCGGCCTTGAGCAGCGCCTTGCGGGCGCGGATGATCGAGACGCCGCCGCCGGGGAGGATGCCCTCTTCGACCGCCGCGCGGCAGGCGTGCAGGGCGTCTTCGACGCGGGCCTTCTTTTCTTTCATCTCGGCCTCGGTCGCGGCGCCGACGTTGATCTGCGCCACGCCGCCGGCCAGCTTCGCCAGGCGTTCCTGGAGTTTTTCGCGGTCGTAGTCGCTGGTGGTGTCGTCGATCTCGGCCTTGAGCGCGTCGATGCGGGCGGCGATGTCCTTCTTGATGCCGGCGCCTTCGATGATCGTGGTGTTCTCCTTATCGACGGAGATCTTCTTGGCGCGGCCCAGGTCGGCCAACTCGAGTTTTTCCAGGTCGATGCCGAGCTCTTCCATGATGGCCCGGCCGCCGGTGAGCGTGGCGATGTCTTCGAGCATGGCCTTGCGGCGATCGCCGAAGCCCGGGGCCTTGACGGCACAGACCTTCAGCACGCCCCGCAGCTTGTTGATGACCATGGTGGCCAGGGCCTCGCCGTCGATGTCCTCGGCGACGATGAGCAGGGACTTGCCGGTCTCGGCGACCTTGCCGAGGATGGGGATCAGATCCTTGGCGTTGGACAGCTTCTTCTCGTGGACCAGGACGTAGGCGTCTTCGAGTTCAGCGGACATCGAGGCCGAGTCGGTCACGAAGTGGGGCGAGAGGTAGCCCTTGTCGAACTGCATGCCTTCGACCAGATCGACCCATGTTTCGAGCGACTTGCCTTCCTCGACGGTGATGACGCCGTCCTTGCCGACCTTCTCCATGGCGTCGGCGATGATCTGGCCGATCTCGGCGTCCTGGTTGGCGCTGCAGGTGCCGACCTGCGCGATCTCCTTGGAGTCGGCGACCTTCTTGGACATCTTCTTGAGCTCATCGACGACGGTCTGGACGGCCTGTTCGATGCCGCGCTTGAGCTGATTGGCGTTGGCGCCGGCGGTGACGTTTTTCAGGCCTTCTTCGTAGATGGCCTCGGCGTAGATGGTGGCGGTGGTGGTGCCGTCGCCGGCGACGTTGGAGGTCTTGGAGGCGACCTCCTTGACCATCTGGGCGCCCATGTTTTCGTAGGGGTTTTCGAGTTCGATTTCCTTGGCGACGGTCACGCCGTCCTTGGTGACGGTGGGCGAGCCGAAGGACTTTTCGATGACGACGACGCGGCCGGAGGGCCCGAGGGTGCCCTTGACAGCGTCGGCGAGTTTGTTGACGCCGCGGCGGATGGCGTCGCGCGCGTCGGTGTCGAAGATGATTTTCTTGGCAGGCATTTTAGAAAGCTCCGTTGATTCGTTGATTCGTGGTTGATCCGTTGATTGGTTGATCGGTGAATCCGAGGGGATTGATCCGGATCTTTCC
Source organism: uncultured Planctomycetaceae bacterium (assembly GCA_964620345.1). Classification (GTDB taxonomy): domain Bacteria; phylum Planctomycetota; class Phycisphaerae; order Phycisphaerales; family Zrk34; genus CAZUHK01. The sequence continues at coordinate 2,200 of CAZUHK010000018.1, read as the reverse complement.
GATCGACCGATTTACCGATTTACTGTTTTACCGGTTCACCTACTCCACGATGCCCATGATGTCGTCGAGGTTGACGATGATGTATTCCTTGCCGTCGATGGTGATTTCGGTGCCGCCCCATTTGCCCAGCAGGACGGTGTCGTTCTTTTTGATCGGCAGCGTTTCGCGTTTGCCGGTGTTTTCGTTGACCTTGCCATCGCCGACGGCGACGACCTTGGCCTGCTGGGGCTTTTCCTGGGCACTTTCGGGCAGGTAGATTCCCGAGGCGGTTTTGGCCAGGGCCTCGACACGCTTGACGAGGATGCGGTCACCGAGTGGTTTGACGTTCATTGCGCGAGTCTCCTTAGGTTGTTCGAAAGCAGAAAAGCGTGAAAGCGGACTTGTAACGTTTCCAGTTTTTCTGTTTTCCTGATTTTCTGCTTGGACTTTTATCCAGGCCATTTGCCTTGGAAGTAGCGTTCGAGCGCCCGACGCAGGACGCTGAGCATCTGTTCGAGTTCGACGGGTTGATCGAGAACGCTGAAGGCGTTGAGCTTCAGGGCCTCGTTGAGGACGAAGTTGTCGACGCGGGGGTCGAAGTGTCGGGAGCGGACGATCATCACCGCGGGGGGGCGGCGGGTGGAGCGTTGGATGACCTGCAGGAGCTTGAGGCCGCCGGGCAGGCGGCGGGGGGTGGGGGCGGCGTCGGGTTCGGTGTCGATGAACATGTCGACCACCGCGACGTGGATCGGCGTGGCTTCGATGAGATCGAGGGCCTGGTCGGACGTGGCGACGGTGTAGCTGTGCACGCCCTGGGGTTCGAGCAGTCGGGGAAGCTGGGCGCTCCAACGCTGGCCGCGGTCGGTCAGCAGGACGTTGAGCCGGCGACCGTGGGCGTCACGCAGAACCCGAGTGGCGGGTTGGGCCTGGCCGTCGCCATCGGCTTCTGGAAACGGGTTGTCGCGGTACGAGGCCGCAACCATAGCAGGACTCCGTGTGGGTCGCTTGAGGCAGGTGGCAACGGGCGCGCCGCGCGCGGCCGGATCGACGCAGTGCGTAAGTCGTTGTGATTATTGGAATTGGCGATTCGGCGATCGGGTGATTGCCGGCCGGATGCTGCCACGAGGGGCCAAGCCGGGCCAAGGGGCTGTCAGGGTGGCAGGCGGAAGGGAGGGGCGGATCGCGGATCGCGGAAGTGGAACGCGGAAGTGGGAATGCGGAACTCGGAACTCCGAAGTGGGAACGCGGAAGTGCGAAGTTCAGGCGCGGTGTTGGCGTTCGATCATGGCGTAGGCCGCCAGGGCCAGCGGGGTCGCCGCATCGGCGGCGGCCGCGTTCGGCTCGGCCGGCCGGCAGGTCATGCGAACACGATACGCCCATCGCGAACGTCCGGCAACGCGACGCCCCGGGCCATCACACGCCCGCAAAACGCCCCACCCTACGCTATGATGCGATCAGGTACACGAACCCCCGCAACGACCAAGAAAGCTATCCCATGGCCAAGCAAGACCCGTTCAACGCACGCAAGCAACTCGACACCGCGGCCGGGAAGGTTGATTATTACGACCTGTCGACCCTCGGTACGGCCGAGAAACTGCCCATCGCCATCAAGGTGCTGCTCGAAGCGGCCCTGCGGAATTGCGATGGGTACATCGTCACCGAGGACGACGTGAAGACCCTGGCCAACTGGGAGCCGGCCCAGAAGAACCCGACCGAGTTTCCCTTCATGCCCGGCCGGGTGGTGTTGCAGGATTTCACCGGCGTGCCGGCCGTGGTGGACCTCGCGGCCCTGCGGGACGGCGCCAAGCGGCTGGGCGGCGATCCGGGGAAGATCAATCCCTTGGTGCCGTGCGATCTGGTGATCGATCACTCGGTGCAGGTCGATCACTTCGCCAAGGAAGACGCGCTGGACCTGAACCTGCTGATCGAGTTTGAGCGGAACCAGGAGCGGTACGAGTTTCTCAAGTGGGGCCAGCAGGCGTTTGACAACTTCAGCGTCGTCCCGCCGGGCACGGGCATCGTCCATCAGGTGAACCTGGAATACCTCGCGCAGGTGGTGATGACCCAGGGCGGCGTGGCGTACCCCGACTCGCTGGTGGGCACCGACAGCCACACGACGATGATCAACGGTCTGGGCGTGGTCGGCTGGGGCGTGGGCGGCATCGAGGCCGAGGCGGTCATGCTCGGCCAGCCGATTTACATGCTCCTGCCCGAGGTGGTC
>CAZUHK010000017.1:11610-27145 GCA_964620345.1 uncultured Planctomycetaceae bacterium | reverse complement strand
GAGCCGACGACCGCGATGCTGGCGATCCTTGGTGCCGGTGCTCTGGCGATGCGTCGTCGTCGCTCGGCGTAACTTCTGAAGCGTAAACCCCGGCCCCGCCGATCGGCGGCGGGGCCTGATCGGAAACAAACTCCCATGAACAACATGAATCACAACCTCGTACCTCACTCAAACCGTAAAGGAAAGATGAAAGAAATGAACATCACCAAGTACATCGCAACCCTCACCGTCGCGGCGGTCCTGGCCCTGGTCAGCACCGGCCAAGCCGCCATCAACGCGGCGAACGAAAACGTCATGAAAGACGGCGCGACGATCAACGTGGTCGGCGGCACCTACACCGATTCCGAAATCGGCGACGCTACAGAATTCTTCACGATCAATGAGTCGATCACCCTCAGTGCCGATCAGTGGTACAACATGGAAGGCCGTGTCGTGGTCGAAGCGGGCGCTTCGCTGACGATTCAGCCGGGCACCGTGATCGCCAGCACCGCCCCGGAAGGCCAGGGCGGTTCGCTGATCGTGGTCCGTGGCGCTCAGATTTTCGCCCAGGGCACCAAGGACAACGCGATCATCTTCACCAGCCGGACCGACCTGGAGAACTGGGCCGATGACGCGACCCACCCCACCGGCAAGAACCCGCGTGAGCGTGGCGTCTGGCGTCCGGGCTTCAACGAGTGGGGCTCGATCGCGATCCAGGGCCGCGCCCGGATCTCCGACACCCGCCAGAATGACACCAACCCCACCGCGTTCGACCAGTTCAAGGAATCCCCGGTGGAGGGTCTTCCCAAGGAAGGCCTGGACGGCGTAAACTTCTACGGCGGCCTGATCGACAGCGATGACTCGGGCGTTTTCAAGTACGTCTCGATCTCCTACGGTGGCGACGACTTCGATCCGGGCACCGATGCCGAGCTCAACGGCATGTCCGTCGGCGGTGTCGGCCGTGAGACCGACTTCTCCCACGTCGAGATCTTCAACAACGTGGACGACGGTCTGGAAATCTTCGGCGGTACCATCAACATCAAGTGCCTGTTCGTCTGGAACATCGGCGATGACTCGCTCGACTGCGACCAGGGCTGGCGTGGCAAGGGCCAGTTCATCCTGATCGTCCAGGGCTTCGCCGCCCTCGAAGACCAGGGTTCGGGCTTCGGCGACAACGGCATCGAGATCGACGGCACCGACGGCGACACCACCGCCCAGCCGATCACCACCACCGCGCTGTGGAACGTCACCGTCATCGGTGCCCCCGAAGTGCTGAACAATAGTACTAGCGATCTGTTCTCAAATGAGGCCGACTCCACCGACCGCATCGTCGCCTACCGCGACAACACCAACCTGCAACTGTTCAACTCGGTCTTCATGACCGTCGGCGAGCGGGTGCTGAACAACGATAACGTCGACGGTGACGGTTCGACCGGCTACGGTGCGGGCACGACCCTCGACTTCGAGGAACGTTGGGACACCCCGGCCGACTGGTACCACGATGCCGCCAACGGCTTCCCGAACCAGGGATCGGCCAACAACAGCGACTTCCTGGCCGCCTACACGTCGCAGGACACCAACTTCAACCTCCTCGCCGTGGGTGGCAGCATCTTCTACAACAACGATGATCTGGGTGTCGCTGACGACGCGATCACCAACAACGTGGTGCCCAGCAACGCCAACGGCGCTGAGAACCTCACGTTCGACAACCTGGTGATCTTGGACGGTGGCGTGCAGACCGGAACGACCAACGAGTCCGGCCAGGCCGCCAGCAGCGATGCCCCCATCGAAAAGGTGATCCGTGCCGACCTTGAGCAGTCGTCGGACGGCTCGAACTTCGTCGTTCACTCGACCAAGGATCAGGGCTCGATCGGCAACGTCATCTCGCTGGATCCCCGCGCCGCGGGCCTGGCGTTGGATGCGAATCGGCCGATGATGTTCCAGCCCCCGGCCGATGGGTTCTACTCCACGCCTACCAGCTTCCGTGGCGCGGTCGGCCCGATCGACTGGCTGCACGGCTGGACCGCCATCTCGGCGCTGCGTAACCTCGGCGCCAACGGCGTGGCCGACTTCGACAAGACCACCGGCGCTGCCGGTGACGACGAGATCATCCTCTGCAGCCCGGAGCCGACCGGTGAGGCCGAGATGGTCGCCGTCGCCCTGGCGGTCAAGGTCTCCTTCAAGGGCACCAAGGGCTGCTTGTACGACATCGTCTGCATCGACGAGGATTCGAGCGAGGCCGTCATCGCGACGGTCGAAGGCACCGGCGACGTGGTCAACATCGCCGACTTCGCCGAGCTGGATCCCTGCAAGAAGTACGAAGTTCGCATCACGACGCACTGAGACCCCGCCTTCGGGCGACCTCGGAACGGTCGAGATACTTCGGACAAGTGAAGTTTCGTTCAACGATGGCAGGGCGGAAACGCCCTGCCATCGCTTCAATCCCGCACCGCCGCGCCGCGGGCCTTGCGGCCACACCGAAAGGCATCCGATCATGTTTTCTACGCTCCGTTTGACGCTGTGTATCGTTCTGGTCGCGGCTTGGGCCGCGGTCGCCCAACGATCGGCCGACCCCGGCGCCGTCGTGGACCACCTGCCCGAGGACGCGAAGATCAGCGAATCGCAGGATCAACTGCTTTCGATCGCGATGCGGGCGGTGTCGAAGATGCCGACGGTGCCGCACCTGAAGAATCGCTGCCGCGCCCAGCAGCAGGTCGTTCGGGCCGCGCTGCAACTGGACCAGCCGCGCCGCGCTCACCGGTACATGTACGAGATTCACAACTGGCGTCGCGGCGCCGCGGCGGCGGAGATCGCGGTGTACCTCGCCCGGCACAAGCACACGCAGGGCATCGAAAGCTACCTCAAGCTGGCCGAGGCCTCGGCGGAGCTGGCCGACCAGGACTGGCGCAAGGAGACGATTGAGTTCGACGTGGCCAAGGCCCGATGGCTGATGGGCCAGCCCCAGGCCGCGGAGGCCTTCCGTCGGGGCGTGCAGGAGGACATGCACCGGGGCCGGGTGGAGGCGATGGAGGCGGCCGAGGCCGGGGATGAACAGTATGAGCAGATGATGGCGCGGCTGGATCAACTGATCGCCGTCCAGCGGTTCGAGCTGATCCTCAACGCCTCCGAGGCGCTGGCCAACCTCTACCGGGTCCATTATGCCAACGCGGAGCGACGCGAGGTGATCGAGACCAAGCTTCGCTCGGCCTACGAGAAGATGCCCGGCCCCGAGACGCTGGACATGCTGGCCCTGCTGGCCGAGGCGGCGCTGTCCAACGACGACCCGGCCAAGGCACGGGCGTTTCTGGACGAGGCCAAAACGCTGCTGGAGCAAATCGCCTGGTCCCGATCCGCCGAGTACGAGTATGTGTACCGGTCGAAGCTGGCGAAGCTTCGGTTCGCCGCGGGCGAGCCCGAGGCGGCGCGCCAAGCACTGGATGCGGCGCTGGCCGAACTCGACCGCCGGCTGGAAAAGATCGTCGATATCTGGCGTGCCGACGCCCTGCGACCGATCGCCGAGGCGTACGCGACCATCGGCGCGACCGACCAAGCGTTAGAAGTTTATGAGAAAGCTATTCGCCAGGGTGCGAAAAACCCGAATAGTCGGCCAAAAGCTGATGATCTGGCGTTGACCTGTATTTCCATGGCCTTGAACGAAGCCGAACCCAGCGATACGCTCTGGCCCCTGATCCGCCAGACCAACCGTAACCTGGGACCCCCGTGGTGAGACCGCGTCTGACGTGCCTGCTGTTTTTGCTCGCAGGAGTCTTATGGACCGCGGGCGCGCATGCGCAGCAGGTGGGGTCGATTCGGGGCGTGGTCTATGACGAGGATTTCGATGTGCCCGTGGCCGAGGCGCGTGTCGAGCTGATCGAGACCGGCCAGACCGCGGCGACCAACGAGCAGGGCGGTTACGTGATCGGCGACGTGCCGCCGGGTCAGTACACCGTCACGATCAGCAAGTCCGGCTACACCCGGTTCGTCAGGGGCAACGTGGTGGTCACACCGGGACAGTTGACCGATGTCGATGCGAAGCTCGCCGGCGATTTCGTCGAGCTCGAAGAGTTCATCGTGCAGGACATCACGTTCGACGCGGGGACTGAGCAGCAGGTGCTGGACATTCGTTTCGACGCCGCAGCGCAGATCGACGGCATAAGTTCGGATTTTCTGAGCCGCGCCGGCGCCAGCGACGCCGAGGCGGGGCTGAAGCTCGTTTCGGGGGCGACGACGACCGGCGGCGGCTTCGCGGCGGTGCGGGGCCTGCCGCCCCGTTTTGTCAGCACGCAGCTCAACAGCGTCGTCCTGCCCAGCGCCAACCCGGACACCCGCGCCGTCCGGCTGGACATCTTCTCCGCGGACATCATCGAGAACATCCAGGTCAGTAAGACCTTCACACCCGATCAACAGGGCACGGCGTCGGGCGGCGCGGTGAACATCGTGACCAAGAGTATCCCCGATCAGAGCTTCATCAAGTTCGGCGGGGGGATCGAGACCAACACCCAGCGGCCGGATGACGGTAAGTTCCTGACCGACAGTCGCGGCGGTGTTCCGCACTTCGGCATCGACAACCAGCGCGATCTGCCCCCTGGCCTCGAAGGCCTGACCAATGACCAAACACAGGCCAGCCCGCCCACGCTCTTCACCCAGCAGCCGGTCAACGCGTTCGGTTCGCCGGCGCCGCGGTTCGGGGACGCGCCGATCGAGTATGACTGGTCGGTCACCGGGGGCTTGCGCCATGAGCTCGGCACGGGCTGGACCATCGGCGGTCTCGCGACCTACTTCTGGGAGCAGGACATCAGCCATCGCGAAGATGCGCAGGATGATAAGAAAGTGATCGACCTTCGCGGCGATAACTTGCGCTTCGGCATGGTACCTGATTCTTCGGGAGCGAACTTCATCGACCCGATCTCCAGCGAGATCGACATTTCCGATGAAGAAGCGATCCTGACGACGCTGTTCGACACCACCGAATCAGAACACGAGGTGTCTTGGGGCGCGCTGGGAACGATCGGCCTCGAGGGCGAAGATCACCGGTTGAGTCTGATGTTTCTGCAGACGCGGCTGACGACGTCGACCGTGGAGGTCGCCGAAGACACCCGAAGCAAGTTCCTAAAGTTTCCCGGCCACGACTTCACGGATTCCAGTTCGGACGGTGGTCTCGGTTCGTCCGCCGGAGTCGACCCGTTCGGCGATCCGTTTGCCGCGGGCAATTTGACGGGTTTCGCGCCGTTCCGCCGGCTCGAAACCCAGCAATACATCGAAAGAGCGGTTCGCAGTTTCCAAGTGAGCGGTGAGCACGCGGCCCCGTGGTTCAATCAGGGCGTGGGCATCGATGAAGTGTTCGAGGTGCTCGCGCCGAGGGTTAGTTGGCAGTTCGCCCGCAGTTCGTCCAAGCGTGAAGAGCCCGGCACCCGGATTTTCGATTCGCTGGGTCGCCCGGCGACCGCGGGCGGATCTTTCGCTCAGTTTTCCGCGCCCAGCGCTTCGGCGGACGTGAGCTTCTTCAACGTCGTATTTCGAGACATCGAAGAAGTCAGCACGCAGTATCGCATCGATGGCGAGTTGCCCTTCCGTCAGTGGTCGGGGGAGGAGGGGGCGTTGAAGTTCGGATACTTCGTGGACAGCGTCGAACGCGATTTTGAACAGGATACGTTCTTGCTGGGCAGCACTGCCGGGCCGGTTCCGACGGCTGCGGTTCTCGGTTCTTTCTTCGATGAGAGCGGTCGGCTTTCCGACGCCGTGGGCGACGGTAACGCGATATTCTTGGGGGGCGCTTCGCCTCGAATACAGGCCAGCACGATTGACTTCCGTTATACCGGCAATCAGGATGTCGACGCGTGGTACATGATGGCCGACCTGCCGGTGACCTCGTTCCTGCGGCTGATCGGTGGTGTCCGGTTCGAAAACACGGAGATCTCGACGCGGCTGACGCCCGATACGGACACCGTCCTCGTGTTCATCGACCGAAAGGAGCAGCTTGAACGCGGCCTCGGTACAGGCCTCGGTGCCTTGCCGGCGGGCTCTGTGGGCGATGCGCTCAATGTCGGCCTGCGGCAGGAGGACGTCCTGCCCTCGATCGGGGCGATCCTCACCCCGCTGGAGGGGCTGACGCTGCGTGCGTCGTACAGCGAAACCATCGCCCGGCCGACCTTCCGCGAACTCACGCCCGTGGCTCAATCGCTGTTTCTGGGGCAGACGCCGTTTGTCGGCAATCCATTCCTCAAACTCAGCGCGGTGCAGAACTACGACCTGCGCGTGGATTACCGGCCCACAGCGGGAAGTCTCTTTTCGGTGAGCTATTTTAAGAAAGACGTCGAATCCCCGATCCAGACCGTTCGCCAGCAACAGGGTGGCACGGACATCATTCTTCCGGTGAATTTGCCATCGGGCCAGATCGAGGGCTGGGAAATTGAGGCGCGGCAGAATCTTGGCGAGCTGTGGTCGCCGCTGTCGGGACTCACGATCGGGGGCAACGCCACGCTGCTGGACACCGAAGTGCGGTTGCGAGAAGGCCTCGGGTCCGAATCCGAGGATTTTCTGGATGCCCAGACCCCGTTGCCCATTCAGAGCATCCCGATGACCGATGCGCCCGAATTCCTTTACAACCTGTTCATGACGCTCGACGTGCCGGAAACCGGAACGCAACTCTCGGTATTCTACACCGTCCGAGGCGATACGCTGATCGTCAGCCCGAGCGTGGTCGACGGGGGAGACGGCGGCAAGCCCGATCTGTTCATCCCTGGTGTTTACGAGACGCAGTTCGGCACCTTGAACCTCACGCTCAGCCAGAAGATCGGCAAGCACGTGAGCGTGAAGTTCTCCGCGAAGAATCTGACGGACCCGGAGATTCAGACCGTGTATCGCTCGGAGTTTCTACCGGGGGGCGATGTGGTCAAGACGTCCTTCACCAAAGGCATTGACCTGGGAATCAGCGTGTCAGCAAAATTTGAGTTTTGATCGAAAAGACACCCACGCAATCATCTACGCAGGATCACGGATATGAAAAGCACAACACATCGCATCGCTGGGCGTCGATGGATCGCGACGCTGGTGATCGGCGCACTGATCGGCGTCTGGGGCGGCGCGCCCGCGGTACGGGCGCAGGACGAGGCCGCGGCACCTGATCAAACGGTCGTCGAAACCGACCAGGCGCCGACCGAGCCCGCCGCGGAGCCCGCGCCACCGCCCAACCCCGAAGCGGACGAGCAGTCGCGGCGCGAGCAGGTGTCGATGACCATCGAGCAGACCCGCGCCAAGCTCGATCAGTGGGTCGAGACCCGTCGGCTGATCTCCGAGGAGAAGAAGGATCTGGCTCTTTCGCTGCAGTTTCTCAACGATCGGATCGACGTGCTGCAAAGCGAACTGGATGCAATGAAGCAGCGCACCGCCGAGGCCCAGGAGCAATTGGAAAGCACCGATGAGAAGCACCAGGAACTGACGGGCCAGAACGAGAAGCTCATCGCCGGCGCCCAGTCGCTGAGGGACATGGTCGATGTGATCGAGCAACGCACCATGCAACTGCTGGCGGCCAGCCCGCAGATGGTGCGCGAGCGCGTGCGGCCGCTGAGCCAGCAGATGCCCGAGAACGAAGAAGAGAAGCAGAAGCTCTCGCTGTCGGCCCGGTTCCAGAACGTCATCGGCATCCTCAACGAGATCAACAAGTTTCACACCGAGATCACCGTGACCAGCGAGGTGCGCGACCTTGGCGATGGCGAATCGCGCGAGGTCACGGTGATGTACCTGGGCGTGTCCAAGGCGTACTACGTCAGCGCCAGCGGCGACGTGGCGGGCGTCGGCAGTCCTGGGGAAGACGGGTGGGTGTGGACGAGCCGGCCCGAGGCGGCCAAGCCGATCAGCCAGGCCATCGCTATTCTCAAGAACGAACAGGTTGCGTCTTTCGTGCCTTTGCCCATGGAAATCAAGTAAGCGGGAGCCGCCCCTATGAAACCGATCCATCTTCTCATCGTGATGCTGCTGGCCGGTGGTCCACTGGCTTTGGCGCAGGACGAAGCGCCGGCCGAGGACGCGGTGGCCAACGAAGCGACGGTGCCCGCGGACGCTCAGCCCGCGGACGACCAGGCCGATGCGCCCGCCGCCCCGGCTCCACGGGCCGGGCCGACCTTCGCCGACGTCTCGATCACGGTCGACCAGCAACTGCATCAGGCCGTGGAGCAGCTCGATCAACTTCGCCAGGAGATCGCGGAAAAGAAGCTGCCGCTGTCGCGCAAGCTCAACGAGCTGGAGGGCCGGCTCACCGAGGCGCGTGAGGAATACCAGAAGGTCTCGCGCAAGCTGGACAACCGCACGCTGGAACTGAGCAACCTGCGCACGCAGATCAAGCAGCGCGAGCAGGAGGCCCAGTACCTGTCCAACCTGCTGGGCGAATACATCCGCAACCTCGAATCGCGTTTGCACATCACCGAGCTGCAGCGCCACGGCGATCGTCTGGAGCAGGCCAAGGCCGCGCCGGAGAACAAGAAGCTTTCGACCGAGCAGGTCTACCAGCAGCAGGCCGACTTCATCTCGCTGTCGATCGATCGGTTGTTCGAGGCATTGGACGGCACGCGGCTCGACGGCACGGCGGTGAACGAAACCGGCCAGGTGAAGCCCGGCACGTTCGTGCTGGTCGGCCCGGCGGCGCTGTTCGTGTCCGAGGACGGCGAGGACATCGGCACCGCCGACCAGCGGCTGGGGTCGCTGGAGCCCAACGTCCGCAACTTCAAAGAACCGGCGCAGCGCGAGGTCGCTCAGGCCCTGGTCGCGGGCGCGGCGAACGGCAAGTTCCCCTTCGACCCGACGCAGGGCAACGCCCACGAGATCGAGAAGACCAAAGAGACGTTCGTCGAGCACGTGCAGAAGGGCGGGCCGGTCATGGTGCCGATCTTCGCGCTGGCCGGCGCGGCGTTGCTGGTGGCGTTGTACAAGTGGGTAGCGTTGCTGTTCGTCCGCTCCCCATCGCGCAAGCGGATCGGCGCGTTGCTCGCGGCGGTGGCCCAGCGCGACAAGCCCGGGGCGATGGCCGAGGCCAAGAAGGTCGGCGGGCCGGCGGGGCAGATGCTTGCCGCCGGCGTCGAGCACCTCGAAGAGCCGCGGGAGTTGATCGAAGAGATCATGTACGAGAAGGTGCTGACAACGCGGCTCAAGCTCAACCGCATGCTGCCTTTCGTCGCGATCACCGCCGCCTCGGCGCCGCTGCTGGGCCTGCTGGGTACGGTGACGGGCATCATCAACACATTCAAGCTCATCACCGTGTTCGGCTCGGGCGATGTGAAGAGCTTGTCGGGCGGCATCTCCGAGGCGCTGATCACGACGGAGTTCGGCCTGATCGTCGCCATCCCGTCGCTGCTGCTGCACGCATTCCTGTCGCGCAAGGCGCGCGGCGTGGTGGACGGCATGGAGAAGGCCGCCGTCGCCCTGGTTAACCAGGTCGGCAAGACGCCCTATCAGCCCCAGAAGGAAGCCGCCTGATTTCGAGTAAATCGATGATGCAGGCCCCAGCCCAACCCGACGCCCCACTGGCCGACGCACCCGTCTCGGCCGCCGACGCCCCTGCGCCCGACGCGGGCTTCGATTGGCCGGCCCAGGCCCGGGCGCTGTGGGATTCGGCCGTGGAGATCTGGCTCAGCGGCGGCTGGGCGATGATCCTCATCGCCATCACCGCGCTGGTCATCTTCGCTATGGGCATGCACATCTGGCTGCGCCTGCGCAGCAAGGGCTTCTACCGCATCCGCGAGAAGACCTGGCGCCGCTGGATCGATCATCCCGACGAACGGCGAGGCCCGGTCGGGCAGATGATGGATTTTGTGACCGGCGGCAAGACGCTGCGAGATACCGCGATCTTCTTCGAAGAACTGCGGACCACCGAGATCCGCCCGTTCGCGCGCGACCTGCGCGTGATGCGCATCTGCGTCTCGGCCGCGCCGCTGCTGGGCCTGCTGGGCACGGTGACCGGCATGCTCGCCACGTTCGGCGCCCTGGCCAGCGGCTCGGGCGGCGAGAAGACGATGGACCAGGTCGCCAGCGGCATCTCCGAGGCGCTGATCACCACGGAGACCGGCCTGGTCATCGCCATTCCGGGCCTGTTTTTCCAGTACCAGATGACCCGCAGCTTCGAGCGGTACCGCGCGTTCATCGCGCAGATGGAGACCGTCTGGACCCAGAAGCAGTACCGTCAGATGAAGGAAGCGAACAAGGCCGCCTGAGCGATTGAGGATGCTCCGCCATGGGACGATTTCAACAAGCAGACGACGGGATGAGCGACGAGGGCGGGATCGACATCTCGCCGCTGATCGACGCGGTGTTCATCCTGCTGATCTTCTTCATCGTCACCACGGTGTTCGTCGAGGAACCGGGCGTGGACGTGACGCGCCCCTACGCCACCACGCAGGAGCAACTGGAGAAGACCAGCATCTTCATCGCGCTGACCGACACCGGCGACGTAGTGTACGGCGGGCGGGAGATCGGGGTGAGCGGCGTGCAGCCGCTGGTCAAGCGGATGCTTAACAAGGGCGAAGACCTGCCCGTGGTGATTCAGGCCGACCAGTCTTCGCCTACCGGCCTGCTGGTGCGCGTGGTGGACGAGGCCAAGCTCGCGGGCGCGACGAAGGTGAGTCTGGCGTCGAACAAGCCGCAACGCTGAACGCGACGCACGTGAACGGAACGCGGACATGAACAAGCTGATCCGATTCATCAAGGAGATCTTCCACCGCTTCGCGGTGCTGGCCGGCGCGGTCGCGCTGACGCTGATCTTTTTCCTGGTGCTGCCGCTGATGCAGCAGATCAGCCAGTCGCGTCAGGCGACGACGACGGTGCAGGAGTTCGGCATGGCCCCGCCTCCGCCGCCCCCGCCCCCGCCGCCGGAGGAAGAAGAGGAAGAAGAGCCCGAGCCCGAGGAGGAGCCGGAGTTGGAGGACGTGGCGCCGCCGATGGACCTGGCGCAGCTCGAGATGGCGCTGAACATCGGTGGCACGGGCTTCGCCACCTCCGGCGACTTCGGGCTGGACATCAAGAACATCGCGGGCAAGACCAACGCGCTGGACGGTCTGATCAGCTCATCCCAGCTCGACCAGCGCCCGCGCGTGATCTATCAGCCGGGTCCGACGATCGACGGCCGCATGCGCCGCAAGCTTCAGCGTCAGCCGGGCACGGTGTACGTGATTTTCGTGGTCAACAGGAAGGGCCGCGTGGAGAATCCCAAGATCCAGGACTCCAGCGACACGACGTTCAACCAGGCGGCGCTCAACGCGGTCAAGCAATGGAAATTCGAACCCGGGCGGCGGGGCGGCGAGCCGGTCCGCTTCCGCATGAAAGTGCCCATTACCTTCCCGAAGGTGGACTCATGATTCAGCGATCTGCCCCGATCTGGCTGTGCGTGTTCGTGTTGGCGCTCGCCGCGTGCGAGTCGGCCGAGAAAGACACTTCGACCGCGCCCGCCGGGGGCCCGGTGGTGACCGGCGACAACCCCAACGATGCGCGTGGTCGCAACCTGGAGATCTGGAGCGACCCACGCTTCGAGGCGCAGTTCGCTGAGAGCTATATCGCCGCGACCGAGATCGAGCCGACCCTCACCTCGGTCGAGAAGGAGCGGATGTTTGAGGTCATGCAACTGCTCCGCCCGGCCGACAGCGAAGAAGGCGAGGACGCGCCGGATTTGGACTCCGAGGCGGCGCTGCAGGCCGAGGCCCAGCGCATGGCCCAGGCCATCGAGAAGCTGCAGGCGTACCGCGGCAAAGCGGCCAGCGCGGTGTTCGATTTCACGCTGGGCAACATCTACTTCCAGCAGGACCAGCTGGACGAGGCGGCCGGGGCGTACGTCGCCGCGGTGCGCAAGCACAAGAAGTTCCGCCGCGCCTGGCGGGCGCTGGGCCTGGTCTACATCCGCCAGAGCCGTTGGGAGAAGGCGATCGAGTCGCTGACCAAGGTGATCGAGCTGGGCGGCAACGATGGGATCACTTACGGGCTGATGGGCTTTGCCTACTCGTCGCTGAACAACCCGCTGTCGGCCGAGTCGGCCTACCGGCAAGCGATCCTGCTGGAACCCGACACGCCGGACTGGAAGATGGGCCTGGCCCGCAGTTTCTTCCGGCAGAACCGCTACGTCGACGCGGTGGCGCTGACCGGCCAGCTCATCGAGTCCCAGCCCGACAATGCCGACTTGTGGATGCTTCAGGCCAACGCCTACCTCAACATGGACAAGCCGCTGCTGGCGGCCCAGAACTTCGAGGTGGTCGATCAATTGGGTAAGAGCACGCCGGACACCCTGAACATCCTCGGCGACATCTATGTCAATCAGGGCTTGTTCGACGTGGCGATCACCCCCTACGTGCGCGCCCTGAAGATGAAAGATGATCTGAAGCCCGACCGGGCGATCCGGGCCGCCCGGGTGATCGCCGCCCGGGGCGAGCTGGAGCAGATGGGCCAACTGGTCGATCAGATCAAGGAACTGCGCGGGCAGATGCTCACGGATGAGCAGAAGAAGGATCTGTTGAAGCTCGAGGCGCGGCTGGCGGTGGCTTCGGGCGACGCGGACAAGGAGGCGGAGATCCTGCGCCAGATCGTCAAGCTCGATCCGCTGGACGGCGAAGCGCTGATCCTGCTGGGCAAGCACGCCCAGCGGGGCGACGACAAGGAGCAGGCGGCGTTTTACTACGAGCGGGCCGAGCAATTGCCCGATTTCGAGGCCGACGCGCTGGTTGCTCACGCCCAACTGCTGGCCAGCCAGCAGAAGTACACCGAGGCGTTGCGTAAGCTTCGCCGAGCCCAGGAGATCAAGCCGCGGCAGAACGTGCAGGAGTACCTTGAGCAGGTGGAACGGGTGGCCAAGTGATTCGCCCGGTGCCGCGTCATCCGGGGCCTTAGAGTCTGGAGATACCGATGAACCGCCCGACGATTACCATCCTGACCGCGTGCGTGCTGGCCCTGCTGGCCGGCGCTGCGCCGGGCCAGCAGGCCGACGCCGACGACAAGCCGGCGATGGTCAAGCTGAACCTGCCGGAGAACGTCACGCTCAAGGTGCTCATCGAGTACGTGAGCCAGACGCGGCAGATCAATTTTCTCTACGACGAGCGGCGCATCGGCCAGCAGGTGGTCACGCTCAAGGCCCCGGCGCCGATCCCCGTGGGCGCGGTGATGCCGCTGTTCGAGAGCGTGCTGAAGATGAACAACCTGGCGCTGGCGCCTTCGGGTATTGAGGGGGTGCTGAAAATCGAGCAGGCGGCAAACCTGCCCAAGATCGCCGTGGGCCCCGGCGAAGAAGCGGGTGCCGGCGCGGTGGCCGTCACACGCATCATCACGCTCGAACACGCCGAGCCCCAGCAGGTCAATCAGGTTATCAACGCTTTCACCTCGGCCCAGTCGGCGAGCATCGTGGCGCTGGCCGAGCACGACATGCTCATCGTCACCGACTACGCGGACAACATGGATCGGCTGGAGCGGATGATCAAGCTGATCGATCGACCGGGCAAGGCGATGGAAACGAAGTTCGTGCCCGTCGAGCACATCGACTCGGACAACGCGACGAAGAAGCTGACCGCGCTGATGCAGGGCCGCCGTCAGGCCCAGGGCGCCGGCGCTCAGCAGTTGACGATCGTGAACGAAGATCGGACCAACCAGGTCGTGCTGATCGGCACGTCCGGGCAGGTCGCCGAGGCGGTGGCGGTGCTGCGTGCGCTGGATGTGTCGCTGGACATGCCCACGCGCGTGTACCGCTTCGAGCACGTGCGGGCCGACCGGGTCGACGAGATTCTGGTGAAGGTGCTGGGCGAGTTGAAGGCCAAGCGGTCGTACAGCGCTTCGATCGACGACGAGGGCAACCTGCTGATCGCCAGCGCCACGCCTGGTGTGCATGAGCAGATCGAGGCGCTGGCCGCGTCGCTGGACAAGCCCCGGCCCGAGGCGCAGAGTCCGATCCGCTTTTACAAGCTGGAGAACGCCAAGGCCGCCGACGTGCTGGCGACGCTTCAGACGATCGAGGGCGACCAGGGCCTGGACGCCGCGTCGGTGGATGGCGTCGATGCCGATCAACCTTCGCCGATCGCTTACCGGGGCCCGTCCGCCGAGCAGGTCAATCGCGACGGCGCCGACCTCAGCCAGTTGGACCGAGCGGTCGGCGGTGGGGCGGTCGATCTGCCCGATGCCCGCATCATGGCCGATGAACCATCCAACACCATCATCGTCATCGCCGCGCCGACCATGCAGGCGATGTACGAAAAGCTCATCCGCCGCCTGGACATCCGACGGCCGCAGGTGCTGGTCGAGGCCACCGTCGTGGAGATCGACACCACCGATAGCTTCCGCCTGGGCGTGGAGATCAGCAACACCACCAACGAGGACGGCGACCCGACCGTGCTCAACTTCTCCTCGTTCGGCCTGAGCGACGTGGACGCGAGCACCGGCCGGCTCACGCTCAGCCCCGGCATCGGCATCAGCGGCTTCAACGGCGCGCTGATCTCGGCCGACATCGCCGACATCATCATCCGTGCCCTGCAGACCGACAGCCGGGCGCGGATCGTGTCGCGGCCGAGCGTGCTGGTCAACGACAACGCGACCGGCGAGCTGGTCTCGTTCGACGAAGAGCCGTTCGCCACGACCACCGCATCGGGCGTGGCCGGCGCGACGACCAGCTTCGGCGGCTTCGCCGAGGCCGGCACCACCATCCGCGTCACCCCTCAGATCAGCGAGGGCGAGCACCTCAAGCTCGAATACACCGTGGAACTGTCCAGCTTCTCGGCCGCCACCGAGGAACTGGACGCCGACGCCGCATCGCTGCCCCCGGCCCGGCAGACCAACACGTTGACCTCCGAGGCCACAATCCCCGACGGCCACACGATCATCGTCGGCGGCTTGTCCCGCGACAGCTTCTCCGAAAGCATCGACCGCGTGCCGATCCTCGGCAGCATCCCGGGCTTGGAATATCTGTTTTCTAACCGAACGCGAACACAAAGCCAGTCGACGATCTTCGTATTCTTAAGGGCGGTGGTGCTGCGCGACGACAAGTTCCGATATCTCAAATACTTGTCGGACGACGCGGCGATGCGGGCCGAGCTGCCGGGCGATTACCCCGCCTCCGAGCCCAAGCTGATCCGCTAGCCCGGCGATGGGCGGCGCCGGCACCGGCCGGCCGCTAACATGCCCGGGAATTGGTGAAGATGATCGTTTCCTCCAGGACCATCACGAGCAAAGCCCAGTCCAAGCTCGCCGCGATCGCGGCGGACATGGACGCCGGCGCCGCCGCGCCCGAGGCGCCGGCCACTGACCCCGGCCAGACCCAGGCCCCGCTTGAAGACGCCGCG
Organism: uncultured Planctomycetaceae bacterium; assembly: GCA_964620345.1. Lineage (GTDB taxonomy): Bacteria > Planctomycetota > Phycisphaerae > Phycisphaerales > Zrk34 > CAZUHK01. The sequence goes on along the minus strand of CAZUHK010000017.1, from coordinate 11,876 downwards.
CCCCCGGCCCACCCCGACGCGGTCGATCTGCGCAATGAGCATCCCTCGGCCCAGTTCGTCAAGCGCGTGCCGATCGGCTTCGCTCGCAGCAAGCGGGTGCTGGGCCTGGCGTCGGACAACGGCACCCTGCGTGTCGCGATGGCCGACCCCGATGACACGCAGACCGCCGACGTGCTTCGCCGCTTCATGGGCCGGGTGATCCAGCCGACGCCCGCCGACGAGAAGCAGATCGCAATGAGAGTCCAGGATTTCCGCCATCGGTGCCG
>CAZUHK010000017.1:0-11600 GCA_964620345.1 uncultured Planctomycetaceae bacterium | reverse complement strand
GCCGCGGCGATCAACCAGGCCTATGGCCGGCAGACCGGCGCGGCGCAGGCGTTCGTTGAAAAGCTCGACGATGAGTCGGTCGTCGAACAGGTCAGAAATCTGGAAAGCCGTGAAGACCTGCTCAACGTCTCCGACCGCGCGCCGGTGATCAAACTGGTCAATCTCGTGCTGTTCGAGGCGGTGCAGCAGGAAGCATCGGACATCCACATTCAGCCCTACGAGGATCGGCTGATCGTGCGCATGCGGATCGACGGCGTGCTGTTCGACGTGTTCAACCTGCCCTCGGGCATCCAGGACGAGATCATCAGCCGCATCAAGGTGATGGGTCGGATGAACATCGCCGAAAAGCGCCTGCCGCAGGACGGCCGGGCCACCGTGCAGGTCGGCGATCGCGTGATCGACCTGCGCATCAGCAGCGTCCCGGCCAGCCATGGCGAGCGTGTGGTCATCCGCCTGCTCGACAAGTCGGCCCGGCTTTACACGCTCGGCGAGCTGGGCATGGATTCGGGTGCCCTGGCCACCTTCCGCCAACTCATCAGCGTCGAGCACGGGCTGATCCTCGTGACCGGCCCGACCGGTTCGGGCAAGTCCACCACGCTCTACGCGGCGCTGGGGGAGATCAACTCGACCCAGAAGAACATCATCACCCTCGAAGACCCGATCGAGTACCAGCTCGACGGCATCAGCCAGATACAGATTTCCGACAAGAAGGGCATGACCTTCGCCGGCGGGCTGAGGAGCGTGCTGAGGCAGGATCCGGACATCGTGATGATCGGCGAGATTCGCGACCGCGAGACCGCCGTCATGGCGATCCAGGCCGCGCTCACCGGCCACCTGGTGTTCAGCACGCTGCACACCAACGACGCGGCCAGCGCGGTCACGCGATTGCTCGATCTGGGCATCGAGCCGTACCTGGTCTCCAGTTCGCTGGTCGGGGTGCTGGCTCAGCGCCTGGTGCGACGGGTATGCCGGGACTGCGGCCGACCTTACACGCCCAAGCAGAGCGAGTTGGACCTGTTGCGCTATGCGCCGTCGGCCGAGGAAATCGCCCGCTTCCGCAAGGGCGCCGGCTGCGAGTCGTGCCGCGGTACCGGCTACCACGGCCGGGCCGGTTGCTTCGAATTGCTGACGGTGGACGATGAAATCCGCGTGCTGGTGCACGGCCGCGAGACGGCCTCGGCGATCAACAACGCGGCGCTGCGGGCCGGGATGAAGTCGCTCAGCGACGATGGTCTGGGCAAGGTCGCGCAGGGTGTGACCACGCTGGACGAGGTGATGCGGGTATCGATGCGGGCGGGATTCTAGCGATGGCCGTCTACGCCTACACCGCGGCGGGGGTCAACGCCAACGCCGGGGCGATCCGGGGCACGGTCAACGCCGACTCCCCGCGCCAGGCGCGCGATCAACTGCGTGCTCAGGGGCTGACGGTCCGCGAGGTCGTCGAGCAGCAACCGGCAAGAAGCGCCGGCTACCTCGATCGCTACCTCACGGCGCGGCAGGGCGGCAAAGTCACGTCGCTGCTGCAGGAGATGGCGACGCTGCTGGCCGCGGGCATCCCGCTGCTGGAGGCGATGGACACCATCACTCGCCAGCACACCGGCCGCTTCCGCGATGCGATCATGCTGCTGCGCGACCACGTCGCGGCCGGGGGGACGCTGGCCGAGGCGATGGCGCTGCAACCGATGCTGTTCGACGACCTGTGCCTGAACATCGTCGAGGTCGGTGAGAACGCCGGCACGCTCGACACCTCACTGCATCGCCTGGTCGAGTTCCGCCGAAAGTCGGCCGGCCTCAAGAACCGCGTGGTCTCGGCGATGATCTACCCGCTCATCGTCATGGCCGTGGGCATCGCGGTGAGCATCTTCCTGATGACCTTCGTCGTGCCCAACCTGCTGGGCGTGCTGCTGGACAGCGGCAAGGAACTGCCCTTTGCCACGAAGGCGGTGAAGGCGGCCAGCGATTTGCTCCTGGGCTGGTGGTGGGCGATTCTGTTGGCGGCCGTCGGAGCGTTCATGGGCATCGGCGCGATGCTCCGTACCGACGCCGGCTCGATGCGCTGGCACCGGGCGGTGCTGAAGATGCCGCTGCTGGGCGACCTGATCCGCAAGCAGGCGATCGCCCGCATGTCGATGGTGATGTCCACGCTGCTCAAGAGCGACGTGACGTTTGTCAAGGCCGTGAGGATCGCGCAGAACACCGTACGCAACCGCGTGCTGGTCAACGCGCTGCAGGCGTGTGAGAAGGCGGTTTACGCCGGCCGCGACATCTCCACGGCGCTGGAAAAGACCGAGGCGTTCCCGCCGCTGGTGATCCAGGTCTTCGCGGTCGGCCAGGCCTCGGGTCGGCTGGAGAGCATGCTCGACAACCTGGCAACCGACTACGACACGCAGGTGGAGATCGCCTCGAACCGCCTGACCGCGATGCTCGAGCCGTTGATGATGATCCTGCTGGCGATCACCGTCGGCTTCATCGCCTTCGCCACGATCCTGCCGATCCTCGAGGCCGGCGACGTGCTTTAACCCCGCAAACCCCTTGCCCGAGCCAAACGCATGAACGCGAATAACACCGGAACCCGACGCCTCAACGCCGCCGGCTTCTCGCTGATCGAAGTGATGGTCGTGGTTGTGATCATCGGCCTGCTCGCCGGGGCCGTCGCGATCAAGGTCACCGATTACATCGACACCGCTGAGGTCAACCGCGCCAACTCCGACATCGCCGCGATCAGCGAAGCCGTCGAGTTCTACCGGCTCAAGCACAAGCGATACCCGACCAACGAAGAGGGGCTGGAGGGGGTGTCGGTCGAGAACCGCACCGACCCCTGGGGCCGGCGGTATCAATACAACTCACCCGGACAGAACGACACGGCGTACGAGGTGTACACCCTGGGCGCCGATGGTCGCGAGGGCGGCGAGGGCTCCAACGCCGACATCTACTCCTGGCAGGTCCGAGGTGACGAGGAAGCCAACTGACATGCATCGCGCTGCGTTCACGATGATCGAGATGCTGGCGGTGATCGTGGTGCTGGGCTTGCTGGCCGGCGCCGCGGCGTGGTCGCTGGCCGGCGACGCCGAGGCCGCGACCTACGAAAACGTGGTCGGCAAACTCGCCCACCACGAGCGCACCGCCCGCTTGGCCGCCAATCGGCTCGGCCAGACCTGCGTGCTCCGTTATAACCTCAATGCCCAGCGCATCAGCCGCTTCGACACCGCCGACCGCATGGCGACGCCCGCGTGGCGGCTGCCGGCGCCATACCGCATCGATCGTATCGTCATTCACCGCCCCGGCGGCGGCGATGACGCGGGCCACCACGGATTCGGCGAGCGGTACGACGCCGGCACGGTCGAAATCGACATCTCCCGCGCCGGCCGAAGCGCGACCTATGCCATCCGCGTGGCGAACAACCAACAACAGGGCTGGCTGGTCTTCAGCGGATTGACCGGCCAGATGACACGAATCAATGACGCCCAAGAAGTGGACAACCTGTTCGCGATGCTCGCGGGCGAGCGGCCTGACGCTGATTGAAGTCGTCGCGGCGATCGCCATCCTCGGCACGCTGCTGGTCGGCATCGTTCTGGCCAAGGCCCGTCACACGCGCCAACTCGCCCTGGCCGAAGAGAAGCGCGACATCGTCGACGCCGCCGATGAGCTGATCGCCGGCTGGTGGCGGGTCGGCGCCGCGGTGCCGATCGACCAGGCCGGCACGATCGACACCGACCCGCCGCTGCAATGGCAGACGACGTTGGTGTCGCACGAAACACTGGACGATCTGGGCACGCGGCTGGTGCGCGTGTTCGTGTACGAGCCGGGGGCCGACCTCAACGCCGGTGAAGACGGCCAGCCCTTGGTCATCGTCGACCTGGTGCTCAACGAGCCGCGCGAGCGGCAGGCGGACCGCGGCCCCGAAGCGCTCGACGAGGCCGACACGGCCAACCGCTGGGGATCGCAGCGCGGCATCCGCCGGGCCCAACAGATGCGCCGGGAGGAGCGACAATGACCACGGCGCGTGGTTTTACCTTGCTCGAGCTGCTCATGGCCACCGCGCTGGCGGCGATGCTGATGGTCGGTGTGCTGGCGGTGGTCGCGAGCATCGCCAGCCCGGCCCACGAAGCCGCCCAGACGCGCGGCCAAGGCGTCCGTGGCATCGGCCAAGTGGTCAGCGACGCCCCGCCGGTCGATGCCTGGGTGGCGCTGCTGCGGGAAGACCTGGCGCATGCACGATCAGTCAAGGCCCAACCCGATGGTTCGCTCGTGCTCGCCGGGTACACCGGCCTGGCCGGCGCGGGCCGCGAGCGATCGCACCGGCCCGCGGTCGTGACCTACTCGGTCAAGCGCATCGAAGGCCGCGACTGGCTCGTCCGTCGGCAGGTGTTGTTGGATGTGCTGAGCAACCAGAACGTGCAGAACGACCTGGTCGCGGCCGGTGTGTCGCGCTTCGAGGTGTTGCGCGATGGCAAGGCGCCGGCGGTGGCATTGACCCCGCCGGTCGGGCGCGGCGACAACCCTGAAGCCGGCCAGCCCGACGACGCGCCCGGCGACGCGCCCGGCGACGCGCCCGATGAGCCAGCCGAGCCGCTGATGGGCGGCGCAACGCAGGCGACCGATAAACAGAAGACCGCCGCCGCCCGGGAAGCGGCGCGACGCGAGCAGCTTCGTCGCATGGCCGCGGACCGCCGGCTGTGGGAGCAGCGCTTCGGCTGGGTGCAGTTGACCGAGAACGGCGAAGAGATCGGCTACAAGTGGTGGGAGCAGACGCACCTGTTCGAGCCGCCGAGCCAGGCGGCCGGCGTGGGCAATATCGCCGATGACGAGCGGGCCGACGACGCGGCATCGGGCGATGGCGCCGCAGATTCAACGGCTGCCGACCAGGCCCCGACCGTGGTGCCGTGGCATTTGCGATATTGGACCGACGCGGACGGCCCGGCGACCGAAGTGCGGTTGCGCCTGGAAAGCGGGGGCGGCCGATGAGGGCTCACCGGCGCAAAGATCGCGGGTTCGCGCTGCTGATGTCGCTGGTGCTGATCGTGCTGGCCGGCGTGGCGCTGGCCGGCGTGGCGCGGCGGAGCGTGAGCGAGGCGCTCGATGCCCAGAGCGCCGCCGAGGCGCTCAAGCGGCGCTGGGCGGTGATCAGCATCACCGCCGCGCTGCAGGGCCGCGCCGAGCAGTTGCTTCAGGCCGCCGAACGCGGCCGCATGCCCATCGAACGCGGCGAATACGAAAAACCACCCGTCCCCGAGCTGCGCCGTCGCTTCGAGCTGGCCGGTGTGAGCGTCGAGCTGATCATCGCCGACGAGCAGGCCAAGGCGAACGTGAACGATCTGTATGAAGCGCACGATCTGGCCGGCACGCTGCCGCTGGTGCGGAAGCTGATCGATGACGCGGACCTGCCCGACGGCCGGCGCATCAACCCGATGCTGCGCAAGACAGCAATCGCCGTCGATGCCCAGCGCTCCGTGCTCAGCCAGTTCGGCTCGTACGGGCAGGTGTTCGACACGCCCGACCCGGCGGACCTGATCGGCCCGGCGCCCGGCGAGGGGCTGGCCTCGCGGCTGACCTGCTGGGCCGACGGCGGGCTGAACATCCGTCGCGCTTCGCCCGAGGCGATCGAAGCGGTCTGCCGGCGGCCGCTGGGGCAGATCGCCACCCGCGCCCTGATCAACGCGATCCACGATGATCCCTATCGGCCGCTGGTCGAGACGTTGAAGGCCGTCGCGTTATCCGTCGATATGGATGAAGACCAGGCGGCGGGCTTGCTGATCGATCGTTCGGCGTGCCACGCGCTGTGGGTGGTCACGCGGACGCCGCGGCGGGCGTGGTACGACCTGGCCATCGTGACCAACATTCGCGCGTTCGCCGCGCAGACCCCCGAGGCCGCGGCCGAGCCGGCGCCGCCGTCGGTCCTTCGCGTCTGGCGGTACACTTGGTGAAATCATGACCGTCCGACAACACAAGACGATGCTGCTGAGCGGCGCGGCGGTGCTGGGCCTGGCCGGCGTGGCGGTGATGGCCGCGGCGATCGCGCTGCCGGTGACGGTCGACGCCCAGGCCGCGGCAATCGACCGCCCCGCGCCGGGCGGCGCACCGGTGAATCCCTCCGTGGACACGCCTCAACCGCGCCCCGCCCGGGATCCACTCGCGTTGCCTCAACTGCTGCGTGTCGCGTCGCGCGACCTGCGCCCGCCGCTGTTCGATCCACCGCCGCCGCCGCCGACCAACGACAACGCCGGGGATCCTTCGCGACCGCAGCCGCGACAGACCTTGAAGATTCGCCTGGTCGGTACGGTCATCGAGGACGATCAGGCGGTCGGCCTGTTTCAGGCGTCGAACAACGAAATGCTGGTGGGCATGCAGGGCCGCGGCTTCGACTCGCCCGAAGGCCGGGTCGAGGTGCTGAAGGTCGAGCTGTACCAGGCGACCGTGCGCTTGGGTGGCCGCACGCACCAGTTGAGCATCCCCAAACCCCCACCGCCGCCGAAGCCCACGCCGATCCGATGAGCGATACCTACACCATCTTCGTCGGTGAGCGCGCGTGGCGCATCGGCCAGCTTCGCCAGGGCGAGCTGCGCTTCGAGATCATCGCGCAGGATGACCCGACCGACGTCGCCGCCGCCGCGCAGCAGACGCGCACCACGCTCGAAGCCATGGGCTACGGCGATGAGCCGGTCGTGCTCGCGATGGACTCTTCGTGGTGCCTGTCGGCGGCGATCAACACGCAGGACATCGAGCGCAGCGGCCGGCGCCGGGCGATGGCGTTTCGGCTCGAAGAGCACCTGCCGATCAGCGCCGAGGATTTCGTGGCCGACTTTTTCGAGGCCGACGCGGGCGAAGCGCTGGGCGTATGCTGCGAGTTGTCGCGCCTGCGCGCGGTGGTCGACACGCTGGTGGGCGCGGGCGTGCCGGTATGGCACATCTGTCCCGCGGCGTTCCTCGCCGGGGCCCACGCCGCCGAGCAGCAGGATCAGGCCGACGCGGTGCTCTTGGACGGCGACGGCGATCGCGGCGCGTTCGACCTGATCGAACTGCACCACGCCCGGCCGGTGCGCTGGTGGTGGCTGGCCGACGACGCCGACGCCGTGCGCGCTCGGTTGGACGCGATCGAGGTGTCGCCCGAGGCGCCGCTGAAGGTCGCGGTCATCGGCGGCCGGCGCACCGAGGCACTGGCCAAAGCCAACGGGCGCATCGATCGACTCGATATCGACAGGATCGATCGCGATGCCGCGGCCGTGCACGCCGCGGCCAGACTCGTCGCGCAAACCGCCTCGCCGTGGATCGATCTGCGCCGCGATGCGCTGGCCGGGCCGGACCGATACGCAACTTACCGCAAGCCCCTGATCGCGCTGGTCGGGGCGGTCGTGCTGCTGGTGGTCGGCGTGATCGTCGCGATGCAGTGGCGCGGTCGGGCTTACGCCGGCCTGGCCGAGCGGTTCCGCGATCAGCAGGTCGCGGTGTTCGCCCAGGCCCTGCCCGAGCAGGCCAGCCGCCCGCCGGCCAACATCCGCGGCCGCCTGAAAAGCGAGGCGACGAAGCTGGCCGGCCTTGGCGGGCAGGTCGGCGACGATGCCGATGTCGCCACGCTGAGGCCGCGCTCGGCGCTGGCACACCTGCACGCCGTGCTCGGCGCCTTGCCGACCGACCTGCGTTTGCGCGTGCTGGACCTGAGCATTCAGCCCGACCTGGTCCGTCTCGACGGCGAGGCACGCACGCACGTCGAAGCCGAGCGCATCGCCACGGCGCTGCGCAACACCGGTGAGTACGAAGTCGATCCGCCGCGCACCCGCGCGTTGCGCGAGCAAGGCGTGAGTTTTCTGTTCAACGCGCGCCCGCGGCAGGCGGGAGGCGGCTCATGATCGCCAACCGCCGGCTGGCCGTGCTGCTTGGCCTCATGGTGACGACGCTCGCGGTCGTGGCGCTGTGGAACGTGCGATGGATGGCCGAGCAGCGCCGGGCCGCGCGCTTCGCGATGGCGGACCTGCGGGCCTGCGAGCAACTGGCCGACCGCATCGCCTCGCTTCGCTTGGAGCCGATCGTCGCCGCGTCGCAGGACATGGGCATCCAGGAACTGGGCGAGCGCATTGAGCAAGCCCAGCAGCGGGCGCGGATGACCGGCCCGGCGCTGGAGGGCGTGTTCCCCCAGGCCGCGCGCCGCGTGGGCGACACGCCCTACATGGTCAAACCCACCGCGCTGTCGCTGCGCGGCGTGACGCTGACACAGCTATGCACCTTTCTATATCATCTGACCCACGAGTCGGGCCTGAACGTGCGTGACCTGCGGCTGCGCAGCCCCCGCGGGGATGTGTCGGCCGACCAGTGGGACGCCGAGGCCACGCTGACGTACCTGATCTACTCGCCCCCGGCCGCGACCGGGCCGACCAATTGAGCCACCGCCCATGCACACCGTGACCGTCACGATCCTCTGCCTGTGTTGCCTGTGTCCAATGGCGCTGGTCGGTTGCAGCAAAAACCGCACGGCGCGCACGCAGGCCAACTACCGCACCATCGAGGCCCAGCCGCTGCGCGACACCGACAAGGCCCGCCGCTACAATCAGCGGGGCCTGGAATACATGGACGACGGCGAGATCGACAAGGCCGAGAAGATGTTCGAGCAGTCGCTGACCGCCGATGTCGAGTTCGGCCCGGCGCACAACAACCTCGGCAAGATCTTCTACGCCCGGGGCGACTACTACCGCGCGGCGTGGGAGTTCGAGTACGCCCACAAGTTCCTGCCGCGCCAGCCCGAGCCGGTGAACAACCTCGCGCTGGTGCACGAGCGCACCGGCGAGTTGGACCGCGCGATCGACCTGTACCGTCAGGCCGTGGGCCTTGCGCCCGACACGATCGAGTACCGCGCCAACCTCGCCCGCGCCCTGGTCCGCCGGGGCGACATGACGGCCCAGACGCTGCAACTCGTCGAGCAAATCCTTGAGCAGGACAAGCGACCCGAATGGCTCAAATGGGCCCGCGAGCACCGCATCCGCCTGCTGAACCGCCTGGGCCTGCCGGCCGATCCGCTGCCCGAGCCCACCGAACCCGATGACGCCGCCGACCAGCCCGACCCGGCCGACGTGGCCCCCGCGCGCTAACCGGTTGCGTGCCCGCCAAGCGTGCAGGAATAGCCGAGACGATGAACCCACCGCCCGTGCTGACCTTGCTGACCGACTTCGGTACCGACGACACGTTCGTCGGCGTGATGAAGGGTGTGATCCATCAGCGCTGCGCGGCGGCACGGATCGTTGATCTGACCCATGCCATCGGCGCGCAGGACGTGCGGCACGGCGGCTACGCGCTGGCCGATGCGTGGCGGTACTTTCCACCGGGCACGATTCACGTCGCGGTGGTCGATCCGGGCGTGGGCGGCGATCGGCGGATCATCGCGGCCCGTGTCGGCGGACACATCGCCGTCGCGCCCGACAACGGCCTGCTCACCGCGGTGTTCGGACAGGTCGAGCCCGATGAGGTGCGCGACGTGAACAACGGCGCGATCTTTCTCAAGTCGATCAGCCGCACCTTTCACGGGCGCGACATCTTCGCACCCACCGCCGGGGCGCTGGCCGCGGGCATGGCGTTCGAAGACGTCGGCCCGCCGGCCGACGACTGGCTCACGCTCGACCTGCCCCGGCCGATCGTGGCCGACGACGGCGTGGTGCGCGGTGAAGTGATTCACGTCGATCGCTTCGGCAACCTGATCACCAACATGCCGGGCACGATGTTGCCGCTGCTGCCGCGAGTGGCGGCGGGCGATGTGAACGACATCGCCATGCGCAGGCACTACGGCGAGGCGGCGGTCGGTGAGCTGCTGGGCATCGTCGGCAGCCACGGCCGGCTGGAGATCGCGGTCAACGGTGGCAGCGCGGCCACGAAGCTGGGTGTCGCCGTCGGCGCGGCGGTGACGGCGATGCCGGGGCGCCGGGGTTGAGGGGGTAGCGGCCTGCCTGCGCTTGCATGAAGCGCAACGCGCCGCAAACCGCGGCGCGAAAGGGGGTGCGATCACTCGTGTCGCAGGGCGACGATGGGGTCGAGCTTGGCGGCGCGCATGGCGGGGTAAAGGCCGAAGATGATGCCGACCAGAACGCTGATGCCCAGGGACAGGGCGATGGCGTAGCCGGGGACGATGGTTTCGATCGCCTGGTCCATCTGGGCCGAGAGGTAGGTGATGCCCGCGGGCAGTCCCCAGGTGCCCAGGGCCAGGCCGATCACGCCGCCGATGCTCGACAACAGCAGGGCCTCGATGAGGAACTGCACGATGATCTGCGCTCGCTTGGCGCCGATGGCGCGGCGGACCCCGATCTCCCGCGTCCGCTCGGTCACGCTGGCGAGCATGATGTTCATGATGCCGATGCCCCCGACCAGCAAGCTGATGCCCGCGATGGCCGAGAGCATCAGGTTCATCACGCCCTGCACGCGCTCGGCCTTGCGCAGCAGCTCCAGGGGCACGGCGATCTCGTAGTCGGCCCAGTCGTGAAAGCGATCGAACATCGCCCGCACCACGTCGGCGCCGCCCTCGACGGTCGAGCGGTCTTCCATTTCGACGATGATCTGGTGCAATTCGACCTGCTCGCGTGAAGACTGGCCGGCCGACTGCTCGGCGATGATGTCGCCGTAGAACTGCTTGGCCGTGGCCAGCGGGATGTAGGCGTCGGTGTCCGCGTCGAGGGAGCCGGCGCCCTGCGTGTTGGACTCGACGATGCCGATGACGGTGAACTCCTTGCCGCCGAGGTTGAGCGTCGAGCCGATGGTGGGGCTGGCCGCGAGCAGGCGTCGGGCGAGCTGTTCGGTGAGCACGATCACGGGGTTCAGCCGCCGGCTGTCGGTGGGCGTGAAGATGCGGCCGGCGACGAGTCGGCGGTCGATCAGGTCGAACCACGCGGGCGTGGTGCCCACGACGACCACGTCCACCCCCGATTCGCCTTCCTTGTCGGTGACCATGCGCTCGTTGAGCAGCACGGGCTTTCGCAGGCGTTTGACCGGCACGGTCCGCACCACGCCGGGGATGGTTTCCTCCAGGCGCTGCTGGTCGAGGTAGGTGATGCCATAGATGAGCACGCGGCTGTTCTGCTGTTGGCCGCCGCCGCGGCCCAGGGGCTTTCGCGAGTGGACGATGATGTTGTTCGTGCCCAGCCGCTCGAACTCCTCGACCGCCTGCCGCTTGGACCCCTCGCCCACCGCGAGCATGCCGATCACGCTGGCCACGCCGAACACCACGCCCAGCATGGTCAACAACGACCGCAACTTGTGTAACAGCAGCGACTTGACCCCGAGCTTGATGTTGCGGACGACGCGGAAGTTCTTCATCGTTGATCCGTTGACTGGTTAATCCGTTGACTCGTCACTTCGTTGGCACGTGGCGGGGGACACGACAACCGAGTCAACGGGTTAACGGATTGACGGGTTAACGTCCCTGATCAATCCGCTCGATCAGGCCGTCGCGCATGTGCATCTGGTGGCTGGCGTAGGTGGCGATTTCGGGTTCGTGGGTGACCATGACGATGGTGCGGCCCTGGGCGTGCAGGTCGGCCAGCAGTTGCATGATCTGCTCGCCGGTGGCTGAATCGAGGTTGCCGGTGGGTTCGTCGGCCAGCAGGATGGCCGGGTCGTTGGCCAGGGAG
>CAZUHK010000016.1:0-28048 GCA_964620345.1 uncultured Planctomycetaceae bacterium | reverse complement strand
GGAAAAAGCCCAAGCCGCCGATCAATGTCCGCAAGCGCGACCGCGCGACGGCCGACCCGGCGCCCGTGGAGGATGAACGCTGATGAGTGAAGCCCAAGCCCAACCCGCCACTGCGAAGCCGACTCGGCCCAGGAGTGCGGCACGTCGCGCGGTCGTTCAGGTGCTGTTGATCGTGGTGATTCTGGCCGGCGCGTTCTTCGTCGCCCGCTTGCTGTTTTCCAGCCGCGAGGCCCCGCCGCGCGAAGCGCCGGTCAACGCCGGCCCGCTGGTCGCCGCCGTGGTCGCGCACCGCGCCGACGTGCCGGTGACCGTGGACGGCCACGGCACCGTCGAGCCGCGCTCCGCGGTGGACATCGTCCCGCAGGTCGGCGGGAGAGTGATTCACATCCACCCCGCGCTGATCGAGGGCGGTCAGGTGCTGGCCGACGACACGCTGATTCAGATCGACCCGGCTGACTACCGCCTGGCATTGCGCACGGCGGAGGCGGATCTGGCGTCGTCGGCGGCGGCGGTGGAGCAGGCCCGCGCGGGGCTGGACCAGGCCCAGGCCGCGGTCCGCCGCGCTCAGACCGCGCTGGCGCTCGAACAGGCCGAGGCCCAGGCCCGCACCGATGAATGGCGCGACCTGCACGGCGAAAAGCCGATCCCGCCGCTGGTCGCGCGCGAGCCGCAGATTCGAGAAAAGCAGGCGGAGCTGGCCTCCGCCGAGGCGCAACTGCACAGCGCCAAGGCGGCGGTGCGGTCGGCCCAGGCCGCCGAGCAATCCGCCCAGGCCCGTGTGGATCGTGCCAAGCTCGACCTGGAGCGCACCATCATCAGCCCGCCGTTCGATGGGCGCGTTCGGATGAAGAACGTCGACCTCGGCCAGTTCGTCAACCCCGGCCAGGTGCTGGCATCGATGTACGCGACCGATCGGCTGCAGATCGCGGTGCCTTTGGCGGACGGGCAACTGGCGTGGTTCGATCTGCCGGACATGGAGCACCGGGATTCGCAGGCCGACCTGTTCGAGCGCGGCGTGCCGGCGCAGGTGACCGCGTTGTTTGCCGGGGCTTTGCACGAGTGGACCGGGCGGGCGGTGCGAACGACCGGCCAGGTCGATCCGCGCTCGCGCCTGGTCGACGTGGTCGTCGAGGTCAATCGCACCGCCAGCCGCGCCGGTCGGCCGCTGGTGCCGGGCATGTTCGTCGATGTGTCGATCAGCGGCCGCACGCTGACCGACGTGATCCGGGTGCCGCGCCACGCGGTGCGGGCCGACGACGAGGTGTGGGTCGTCCGCGACGGTCGGCTGCGGATCGTGGGGGTCGATGTCGCCCGCGCCGATCGCGAGCACGCCTACGTCCGCCAGGGCCTGCGCGACGGCGAGATCGTGGTGACCTCGCAGCTCGACGTGGTGACCGACGGCATGAGCGTGCGTGTGCCGGCCGATGTGTCGGCAAACATCGGCGATGATGAAGGCAACGCCGCGGCCCCCGCGTCCATCAACGCCGCGGTCGGGCCGTAACACGCGATGAACGACCGATCGCCCCAGCTCGACCTCAACGACAACCCGCGCGGCGTTGTGGCGTGGTTCGCCACCAACCACGTCGCGGCCAACCTGCTGATGATCTTCGTGATCGTCTTCGGCATCCTCTCGCTGGCGCGGACCAAGATCGAGTTCTTCCCCGAAGTGCCGATCAACTACATCTTCGTCACGCTGCCCTACCCCGGCGCCACGCCCGAGGAAGTCGAGACCGGCGTGGTCATCCCCGTCGAAGACGCGGTGCGCGAGGTCGACAACGTCAAGGAAGTCACCAGCGTCACGCAGGAGAACTCCGGCCTGGTGCTGGTCGAGCTGGAGACCTACGCCGACCTGCAGAAGGCCAAGGACGACATCGAGAACGCCGTGGACCGCATCACCACCTTCCCCGAGGAGGCGGAGGATCCGGTCGTCACGTTGGCCGAGTTCGAGCAGGAGGTGCTGCGCATCGCGGTGTACGGCGAGGTGTCCGACCGCACGCTCAAGGAGCTGGCCGAGGAGATTCGCGACGACCTGACCACGCCGCGCGCCGCGCGGATGATCGAGGATCAGCTCACGTGGAAGGACAAGCTCATCCGCACCTTCCGCCCGCCCAAGGGCATCAGCACCGTCGCGCTCGACGGCCTGCCGCCTTACGAGATTTCGGTCGACATCTCCGAGCGGGCGCTGCGCAAGCACAACCTGCGGTTCGAGGACGTGGCCGCGGCGGTCCGTCGTGAGTCGCTGGACCTTTCGGCCGGCGCGGTGAAGACCAGCGGCGGGGAGATCCTCGTCCGCACGACCGGGCAGAAGTATCGCGGGCCGCAGTTCGAAGACACCGTCGTGCTGACCAAGACCGACGGCACCGTGGTGCGGCTGGGCGACGTGGCGAGCGTGCGTGACGGCTTTACCGAGACCGACCGCGGCATGCGGTTCAACGGCATGCCCGCGGTCGCCGTGGCCGTCTCGCGCATCGGCCAGCAGGATGCGCTGGAGGTGGCCAACACCGTCAAGCGATACGTTCAGGCCAAGCGCCCGACGCTGCCACAGGGCATCGAGCTGGACACCTTCTACGATCAGTCGCTGTTGCTGGAGGGCCGCATCGGACTGCTGCTGCGCAACGCGGCGATCGGCCTGGCGCTGGTGTTCATCTGCCTGTCGCTGTTCCTCGATCTGCGGCTGGCGTTCTGGACGACGATGGGCATCCCGATGTCGTTCCTCGGGGCGTTCATCCTGCTGCCGATGTGGGGCGTGTCGATCAACATGATCTCCCTGTTCGCGTTCATCGTGGTGTTGGGCATCGTGGTGGACGACGCGATCGTGGTCGGCGAGAACATCTTCGCCTACCGCCAGCGGAACAACGTGAGCGCGGTGGCCGCGGCGATTCACGGCGCGCGCGAAATGGCGACGCCGGTGACCATGGCGATCATCACGACGATCGCGGCGTTCGCGCCGCTGGTCGTGGGCGAGGGCACCTGGGGCGAGATTCTTCGCGTGATCCCGCTGGTGGTCATCGCGGTGCTGCTGCTGTCGCTGGTCGAGGCGTTTTTGATCTTGCCGGCCCACCTGCAGGGCGGCAAGGTCGGCGGACACGGCGGGCCGATCGCCTGGGTTCAGGCCAAGGTGCGCGCTGGGCTGGACTGGGTGATTCGCGGGCCGTACACCGCGACGCTGCGCGCGGCGATCCGCCTGCGCTACGCGACGCTGGCCGCGGCGGTGGGCACGCTGGTGGTCATCGGCGGTCTGATCGGCGGTGGGCACGTGAAGACCGAGTTCTTCCCGACGGTCGAGGCCGACAACATCGTCGCGGCGTTGACCATGCCCCCGGGCACGCCGCCGCAAACCACGCAGCGCATCGCCACGGACATCGAGGCCGCGGCCCAGCGGGTGCGGGCCGAGTTCAACCGGAACCGCCCCGACGATGCGCCAGAGCTGTACAAGCGGATCGTGACGGACATCGGCGCGCACCCGGCGATGGCGGAGATGCAGGGCCGCGGCGGCGGCGTGGCCGACGTACGCTCCGGCGGGCACCTGGCGGAGGTCAACGTCGAGCTGCTCGATGGTGAGCTGCGGGATGTTTCCGCGGTCGACCTGGTTCGCCGCTGGCGCGAGGTGGTCGGCGAGGTGCCCGGGGCGCTGGCGCTGGCGTTCACCGCCGAGTTCATGTCGGCCGATGCGATCAGCGTCGAGCTGTCACACCGTGATTTCGACACGCTGGTGCGTGCCTCGGAGCAGTTGAAGCAGCGGGTGAACGAGTACACGGGCGTGACCGACCTGAGCGACACGTTCGTGGAGGGCAAGCCGCAGTTGGAGGTGGTGGGCCTGACCCCGCTGGGCGAGGCGCTGGGCGTGACGCAGTCCGACGTGGCCAGGCAGCTCCGCGCCGCGTTCTACGGTGAAGAGGCCGAGCGCATCCAGCGCGGCCGCGACGAGGTGAAGGTCATGGTGCGCTACCCGCCGGCCCAGCGGCGCTCGCTGACGGATTTCGAGAACCTGCGCATCCGCCTGGCCGACGGCACGGAGGTGCCGCTGCCGCGGGTGGCCCAAGTGCGGATGGGCCGGGGCTTTGCCGTGATCAACCGCGCCAACGGCGCGCGGACCGTCACCGTCGTGGCCGACATCGACAAGGAACTGGCCAACGCCGAGCAGATCAACGCGGACCTGCGCGCGACGATCCTGCCGGCCCTGATGAGCCGGCACCCGGGCCTGACCTACGACATGGAGGGCGAGCAGAAGGAGCGCAACGAATCGATGGCGTCGCTGAAGCGAAACTTCGTGATCGCGCTGCTGGCGATCTACGCGCTGCTCGCCGTGCAGTTCCGCAGCTACGTCCAGCCGCTGATCGTGATGACCGCGATCCCGTTCGGCATCGTCGGCGCGGTGATCGGGCACAAGATCATGGGCCTGCCGATGAGCTTCATGTCGTTCTTCGGCGTGGTGGCGCTGACCGGCGTGGTGGTCAACGATTCGCTGATCATGATCGACCTGATCAACCGCGAGCGCGCCGCGGCCGGCAGCGACGATTCGATCCACCAGACGCTCGAGCACTCGGGCACGCGCCGCTTCCGGCCGATTATCCTGACCACGGCGACGACGTTCTTCGGCCTGATGCCGATGATCCTCGAAACCTCGCTGCAGGCGCAGTTCCTGATCCCCATGGCCGTGTCGCTGGGCATCGGCGTGGTCTTCGCCACGGCGATCACGCTGATCCTCGTGCCGTCGCTGTACATGATCCTGCTGGACATCCGCCGCGGCCTGCTGGGCCGGCACAAGGTCGAGCGAGTGTTCCACGAATCCCGCAGTCAACTGGATGAACTGACCACGCCGCCGCCGCTGCTGGAAGGCAAGTGACCGGCGCGACGCGGCGTGCGCCGGGACAGGCGCGACGCTGTAATGGGATTTATTGCCGCGCCATCTGCTCGACGGTGTACTTGCCTTCGAATCCATCGGGCGCGTCGACGATGAGGCGGTAGCGGCCCGGCCCGCCCTTGGCCGCGTAGGTGCCGTCGATCGGGTCGCCGGTTCTCACCACGTCATCGACCACATCGGGGTTGTCCAGCGAGTGCAGCCGCATGACCAGTTCGCCCTTGGTGTCGCCGGGCTTCTTGATGAAGTAGCGGATGCGGAAGGTGTTGGCGGTGACGGTGAACGCGTTGCCGCGCGTCTCACCGACGAACGGCATGTAGTCGATCTCATCCCAGGTGATCTTGGTCGGCCCGCCGTCGGCCGGGGCGTCTTCGCCGAACTCGATCAGCGCGCCGCTCAGGCCGACGTTGTAGTTGTTGAGCACCTGCTCGTCGGACAGCGCGGCGTTGTAGATCGCGATCAGCCGCAGCTCGCCCAGCCAGGGGGCGTTGCCGTCGATGTCGTTGGCCAGGATCAGCGGGAATTTCGGCGCCCACGTGGCCAGCGCGCCGCTCTGGCGGTCGGCCTTGATCGGCTTGCCATCAAGGTAGTAGCGGGCCTCGCCGTCGGCGTCACGGACCCAGACGAACTGCACCAGCTTCGTGCCCAACGTGCCCGGGTCGGTCCGCAGCGCCGGTCGGCCCTCCGGGCCGGTGTTCGTTGTGCGCAGCCGCGTGGCCAGCAGCGTGCCGTCGGCGTCTTCGCCTTCGCCGGCCCCCTGCTCGATGGCGAGGTTCACCCAGCCCGGATCGTCGGGCGAGGGCGTGGAGAGAATCGGCGCCACCTGATCGGCCCTGCGGGGCCGCAGCCAGATCTCGAAGGTGAACGTCCCGGTGTTCGCCAGCATCTGGTTGAGTTTGCCCGCGTCACCGGCCGTGCGGAGGGTCGTGGGCTGGACGATCGTGAGCGACCGGTCGGCCCAGCGCACCGCGCCCTCGTGCTCGATGGTGAGGTTCATCGGCGTGCCGACGCGCGAGATGTCCTGCACGGTGTTGCCCCCGCCCTCGGCGAAGCGGTAGAGGGCGACCAGGTGCTCGACGATGCGCTCGGTCGCATCCAGCGGCCGGGCGACCAGCGGCATGCCCGCCTGCACGACCGCGCCGTGCTGGGCCGGCACAGAGAGCGTCTCGCCGCTGTCGTTGCCCGTCACCTTCACCACGCCCGCGGTGACCGAGACGCGCGTGCGATTGGCAGTGACCTTGACCGAATACTGCGCCGCCGGTGCTTCGACCCGGGCGTGGGGTGTGGCAACGTGGATGGTCGGCGAATCGGTGTTGGGCACGATGGTGACCGCGACCTGGCCGTGCTCGACGTTGATCTGCCGCGTCAGCGCCCCGCCGAGGTCGGCGAGGGTGACCTCGGTATCGCTGCGCAGGTCGAAGCGGACGTCCTGGTCGTACAGGACGGTGAGGGTGGAGTTGGCGCCGGTGCTGACGGTGTTGCCGGGCGCGAGCACGGAGCCGGCCTTGGGCAGCACGGGCGTGCCGCCGCGGTCGATCCGCGCCGAGCCGGTGTGGCCCTGCACCACCGCGTGGTTGATCGGTTGGCCGGTGTCCGGCTTGAGCTGGTCACGGATGACGAACGCCGCGGCGACCAGCACGATCGTCGCGACGAGCATGACGTACAGCCCGACGGGCGCGCGTCGTCGTCGGCTTCGCTTGCGTCGCAGCGCCGCGCCTTTGGCGCCGCGCCGGTCGCTGTCGTCGGCCACCGGCTGGGCGCTCGACATCGCGGCGAAGGGGTCGGATGCCCGCCGATGGGCCGTCCGCTTGTCGTGCAGATGGCGCTCCAACGCCAACTGCGTCGCCCGCGCCTGGTCCAGATCCTGCCGCTGGCCGCGGAGCAACGCCTCGATCTGCATCAGCGCGATGTGTTTCGCCAGTTCCTCGTCGTCGGCCGCGATCGCCCACTCCAGTTCATCCATGCCCTCGGGCGTTGCCGAGCCGTCCACCAGCTTCAGGGTGAGTTCTTCGGCTCGGCTCATGGCGTCCGGGCCTGTCGGGTCATGCAGGTGGCGACCGCGGTGAGCGCGCGGTGCAACTGCTGATGGACCGAAGCGACGGGGCGGTGGGTCGCCTTGCTGATCGTCTGCCAGTCCTGCGACTGGTGATAACGCATCTGCAGCATCTTGGAGACCGGGTCCGGCAGCTTGGTGGTGCACCGGCGGAAGCGTTCGACCAGGTCGTGCTGATAACGGGCGGCGGTCTGATCGTCGGCGAAGTGCTCGAGCAGGTGTTCGCGGTAGGCCTCGAGCCGGCCACCGCCCCTGGCCGCCGCGGCCTTGAGCTCCTCGCGCACACGCAGGCGAGCGATCGTCCGCACGAAATCGCGGAACTGGTGTCGATCGGGGTCGAAGTGGTCGAGCGATTCGTAGGCCTGGATGAAGACCTCGCGCAGCAGTCGCTCGGTGTCGGCCCGGCTGTAAAGCAACGCGCTGAGCACGCTCCACACCGCCGCCTGATGCTCGGCGACAAGCTGCTGGTACGCCTCGAGGTTCCCGTCCAACACACTGGCCAGGGCCTTTTCCACTTCGGCGGCGATTCTAACGGCAAGCGTCTGTCCCGTCACCTGACCGGCGTGTTCTCGGCGCGGGCGATCGGGGCCATGCGTTGTGTCGGCCGGGCGGCACGATGTCGAAGTGGTTTTTTGTCAACGGGTTACGTATGTATTCCTGCTCGGGGCCTGTGAAACACCCGCGAAGTCTCATGCAGCGCGGCGCTCGCGCCTTCGCTCAAGAGATTCATCACAGAAAATCCGGAGGTCACAGAGCAATCGAAGATGATGAATGACAGCGACTTACGTCACATTTCGCAGGCCACTTGAGCCATCTGAAAGTATAAACTGTCATAAACCAAATGAGGCGCATCATGTTGCAAATCCATTTTAATCAAAACTTCTGTGTTTTCTGTGACCGCTGTGGTGAATAATCCGCCTTAGCGCAAACTTATTCTTCGGGCGCAACATTTTGTTTGCCGTGCGTTTGGATTGTCTTGCTTCGACCCGCGGCCGGGGGTAACCTGATCTTAACTTTGGCTGGTCGCCGCGCGTTCCTACAGTGAGCGGTTGTCTGGGGGCGGCGAGGGGGCTTGCCGAGTCAGTCGGGCCTGAGTGTTCTCAGGTTCGGGCGAAACACACCGGATCGGCGTACAGCGGCGTCGCCAGTCAGGAGAGCCGTGGTGAGTACAGTGATCGGCGAGCTGCATTTTGATCAGGGCCTGGGTGAGATGACGGCCGTGCTCGACGAGGCGATGCGCTGGCACTGTGACGACGCCGAGATCGAGGCGTTTCTCAACGCGTCCTACGACGCCAACGACGACCCGCTGGACGTGCACCGCCCGTTGATCCACATGCTCTATCAGGCCGCCGAACGCCTGGGCGCGGAAGTCCGCCTTCCCTCGGCCCCGCGTCGCCGCTTGACCTGCGCCTGACCCTCGATTCACCGAGCGATCGCATCACAGCCGGCCGGCGCTGACGCGCTGGCGGGTGAGCTTCATCATCGTCGCGTGCGTGCCGATGGCCTCGGGCGCCTCGCTGCCCGGCTCGGGCGTGCGCTGGGTGTAGTGGCCGTCGGCGTCCATCTGCCACGCCTGCCGATGGTCGTTCCAGAGCACCTGCAACAGCTCCCACAGCCGATTGCGCGCCGCCGCGTCCTCGACCGGCGTGATCGCCTCGACCCGCGCCAGCAGGTTGCGGTACATCCAGTCGGCCGAGCCGATGTAAAACGCGCCGTCCGCCGGATCCTCGGCGCCGTTGCGAAAGTAGAACACGCGGCTGTGCTCGAGGAAGCGGCCGATGACCGAGATCACGCGGACGCTTTCACTCATGCCCGCCACGCCCGGGCGGATGCAGCAGAAGCCGCGCACGATCAGGTCGATCCGCACGCCCGCCTGGCTGGCGCGATAGAGCATGCGGCAGATGCCCCGGTGCTCGAGCTGGTTCATCTTGGCCATGATGTGCGCCGGCCGGCCGGCCTTGGCGTGGGCGATCTCCCGCTCGATCATCTCGTAGAACCGCTGCTTCATGTTCACCGGCGCCACGAGCATCTTGTGGTAATCGCGCTTCAGCGAGCGGCCGGTGAGGTAGTTGAAGATGTTGACCACGTCTTGGGTCAATTCCGTGTCGCAGGTCAGCAGGCCCAGGTCGGTGTACAGCCGGGCGGTGCCCGCGTGGTAGTTGCCCGTACCGATGTGGCAGTAGCAGCGCAGCCCGTCGCTCTCGTTGCGGACGATCAGCGCCGTCTTGGTGTGCGTCTTGTACCCGACCAGGCCGTACACCACATGCACCCCGGCCTTTTCGAGCTGCTGGGCGAGCTGGACGTTGCGCTCCTCGTCGAATCGGGCCTTGAGCTCGACCAGGCAGACGACCTGCTTGCCGGCCTCGGCGGCGCGGATCAGCGTCTTGATGAACGGGCTGTCGTCGCCGGTGCGGTAGAGCGTCATCTTGATCGCCATGACCTTCGGGTCGTCCGCGGCGGCCTCGATCAGCCGCTGCACCGAGCCGCTGAACGACTCGTACGGGTGGTGCAACAGCACGTCGCCCGCGGCGATGACGTTGAAAATATCGCTGTCCTCGTCGGCCAGGGCCGGCGGCGTCACCGGCGTCCACGGCGGATCCTTCAACCCCGGCACGTCCAGCGACATCAGCCCCATCAGGTCCGTAAAGTCCAGCTCGCCGTCCAGCTCGTACACATCGCTCTCGGTCAGCTCCAGCTCCTGCATCAGGAACCGGCGCATCCACGGGTCGGGGTCCGGCCCGTGCTCCAGCCGCACGATCTTCGCGAACCGACGCTGGCGAAGCTCCTGCTCGATCATCTCCAGCAGATCCTCGGCGTCTTCCTCGTCGCGGTCGATGTCGGCGTTGCGCGTGATGCGGAAGGGCATCACCTCCAACACCCGCATCTCGGCAAACAGCTCGTTGAGGTTGTGCGCGATGATGTCGATCAGCGAGACAAAGCGGAACTCACCATCGTCGTCGTCGATGTCCAGCCGCACCCATTGCGGCAGCGTGTGGGGCACCTTGATCCGCGCGAACAGCTTCTCCTCGCTGCCCGGGTGCGCCACGGTCACGCCCAGCGACGTGCTGAGGTTGGAGATGAACGGGAACGGGTGGCCCGGATCGACCGCCAGCGGCGTGAGCACGGGGTAGACGTTCTGCCGATAGAACTTCGCCGCGGCGTCGCGGTCGGCTTTGGTCAGCTCCCGCCACTTGAGCAGCTTGATGCCGTGCTCGGCCAACCGCGGGCGGATCTCCCGGGTGTACGCCCGGGCCTGGTCGGCGAGCATCGGCAGCACCACGCGGCGGATCTCGACCAGTTGCTCGGCCGGCGTCAGCCCGTCGGGCGTGCGGCCGACCACCCCCGCGGCCACCTGCCGCTTGAGCCCGCCGACCCGCTTCATGAAAAACTCATCGAGGTTGGTCGTGAAGATCGCCAGGAACTTCGCCCGCTCCAGCAGCGGCGTGCGGTCGTCCAGCGCCTCGTGCAACACCCGCCGGTTGAACTCCAGCCAACTCAACTCGCGGTTGAGAAACTCCTCGGGCGACACCTCGCCACGCTCGGGTTCGCCGGTCGGCAGCGGCGAATGTTGTTCTCGGGCGGACGTGGTGGACATCGTGCGGCATCCGGGTACGGGCGCAATGGGATACTTTACGGCGATCATCGTCTACAGACCAGCGGATGCGCGCAAGAGTGACCCGGTCCGGCGGCGTGCGGCGGGCTCGAATCGCGCCGCGCATGAGCCGAAGACGCCGGATCATTTGCCCTCGGCGTTGACCTCGCTGGGCGTCTTCGAGCCGTTCACCGGCCGGTCCAGCACCTCGACCCGCACGCGGTTGACCCGCGTCTTCTCCGCGTCGAGCACGGTGATGCGCAGGTTCTCGTGGTCGAACGTCTCGCCGGGCTCGGGGATGTGGCCGAGCGTGGAGAACACGAACCCGCCGACGGTGTCGAAGTCTTCGTCCTCGGGGATGTCGATGTGCAGCGCTTCGTTGAGGTCGTCGACGTAGACGCGGCCATCGGCCTCGGCGGTGCGATCATCGACGCGGTCGATCTGCGGCTCGTCCTCGTCTTCGGGTTCGTACTCGTCCTGAATCTCGCCGACGATCTCTTCGAGAATGTCCTCGATGGTGACCAGCCCCGCGGTGCCGCCGTACTCGTCGAGCACCAGGGCCATGTGCACCTTCATCCGCTGCATCTGCGCCAGCAGGTCGCGCAGGTTCTTGGATTCGGGGACGAACACCGCGTCGCGCACGATGGTACGCAGGTCGAACGGCTCGGTGTCGTCGTGGCCCACGCGGTCGAGCAGGTCTTTGACGTAGAGCACGCCCACGATGTTGTCCAGGTTGTCCTCGTAGACCGGGAAGCGGCTGTGGCCGGCCTCGCGCGCGATCCGCTTGACTTCATCGAGCGAGCTGGAGGCCTCGATGCCTTCGACGTCGGTGCGCGGCATCATGATCTCGTCGACCGTAGTGTCGGAAAACTCGACCACCGCTTCGATCATGTGCTTCTGCTGTTCGTCGACCAGGCCGGTCTTCTCCCCCTCGCTGACGACGTCGAGGATCTCCTGCTCCAGTTCGGTCGTGTCGTTGGGCGTCGCGTCGGCCACGCCCAGCAGGCGGCGGACCAGCGGGTCGATGAACGCCAGCGGCGCGACCGCGGGCCGCAGCACCACGCTCACGCCGTGCAGCAGCGGCAAGCTCGCGGCCAGCAGCGGCTCGGGCGCGTGCAGGCCCCAGTAATAGGCCACGGCCACCGCGAAGATGCTGATCAGCGCCCCGGCAAGCAGGAACGCCCAGAGCACGTTCAGCCAGCCGGTGTCCGCCGCGCCCGGCGGGGCGAAGAACGCCAGCGTGCCGATGAGGATCAGCAGGTTCAGCACCGCGCGGATCACCGCGGTCAGCAGCTCGTAGCCGCTGCGCTCGTGCAGCAAATCCAGCCGCTGCTGCTTGCCCCGCGCGGTCAACAGCTCCAGCAGGCGCGACCGGCTGAACTGGTGCAGTGCGTAATGGATCGCCCCGACGTAGCAACTGACCAACGACGCGATCAGCGCCATCACTAAGCCATAGGTACTCAAGGCCAGGCAACTCCGAAGAGGAAAGAACTTTCGATTTTCGATTTTCGATTCTCGATCGGCATCACCGCCGCGCTTCGGGCCGGCTTGCCATCGAAAATCGAAAATCGCAGATCGAAAATCACGACCCGTACACCTTCCCCACGCCGATCGCTTCGAGTACGCGATCTTCCTCGGCGTGCATGCGGGCGTGGCCTTGGGGGTCGCGGTCATCGTGGCCGATCAGGTGAAGCAGGCCGTGCAACGCATACAGCAACAACTCGTGATCGACATCGTGATCCATCGCCGCGGCGCGGCGGCGGGCTTCGTCGAGGCAGAGGTACACCTCGCCCTCGATCGGCTCGTCCGGTTCGTCGCGCAGGTCGAAGCTGAGCACGTCGGTCGTCGTCGGCTGGTCCATGAACCGGTGGTGCAGATCCGCCATGCACGCATCACCGGTCACGATGACGCCCAGGTGAGCCACGCGGACGCCCAACTCGGCCGCGGCATCGTCGAGCCGAGCGGCCAGCCACGCGGTGTCCGGCGGCTCGGGCTCGTCCACGTCGAGCATGATGCTGATCGATCGGTCGGGGCCGTCCGTACAGTCGCCCTCGCCGCTGTCGGCGGCGTCGGGGGTCGGCTCGGATGCAGGGGTCTGGTTCATCGGTTGGCCCGCCCGGGTCGTGTCATATGGTAAGCACGGGCCGGCCCGCCTGCCAAGTGAAATCGCAAGTGCTGCATCATCAAGTGGTTGCGAAGCATTTTAGCCCGCGGCGCGGTCCTGGGCGCCCGGCGGGGCGGCCACGGGCTGGTCGGTCGGCTTGTCGCTGGGGTACTTGATGCGGCCGTGGTGAATCGCCGCCAGCGACTTGGTGATCGCCTCTTCCACCCGGTGCAGCTCTTCGAGCGTGAGCGCGCTTTCGTCGAACTGCCCGTCCATCAGTCGCTTCATCGCCAGCTTGTGAACGAGCTGCTCGACGCGGCTGGGCGTGGGGTCGTTCATGGTGCGGCTGGCCGACTCCACGGTGTCGCAGAGCATGAGGATCGCCGCCTCGCGCGTCTGCGGCTTGGGCCCGGGGTAGCGGAACTCGAACTCGCTGGGCTGGGCATTGCCTTCGCCGGCCTGCTTCTGGGCGGCGTGATAGAAGTACTCGACCAGCGTCGTGCCGTGGTGGCTTTCGATGAAGTGGTGCAGCCGCCGCGGCAGGCCGTACTCCCGCGCCATCTCCATGCCGTCCTTCACATGGGCGACGATGATCAGCAGCGACATCGCCGGGGAAAGCTTGTCGTGCCGGTTGGGCCCGCCGCCCTGGTTTTCGATGAAGTACTGGGGCTTGTTCATCTTCCCGATGTCGTGGTAGTAAGCGCCCACGCGGCACAGCAGGCCGTCGGCGCCGATCGCCTCGGCCGCGGCCTCGGCCAGCACGGCGATGGTCAGCGAGTGGTTGTACGTGCCCGGCGCGGCCTGGGCCAGGCGGCGCAGCAGGGGCTGGTTCACATCGCTCAGTTCCAGCAGGGTCATCGCGGTGGTCACCTTGAAGGCCCGCTCGATGAACGGCAGCACGCCCAGGACGAAGAAGCCGACGACCAGCGGCGCGGCGAAGCCCCACGCGGCCTCGGTTGCCAGCGCCGCGTACATGCCGTCGATCGCCGGCCGCTCGGCCAGGCCCACGCCGGCACAGCCCACGGCGACGACCAGGCCGCTGACCAGCCCCGCGCGGATCAGCGTGCCGCGCTGGCGGATCTGGCGAAGCTGGCCGACCATCACCGCGCCGCCGGCCAGGGTGACCAGCAGCACGCCGGTCGACAGGTCCAGGGCGAGGGCGATCAGCAGCGCCTGCACGCCCGCGATGCCCAGGGCGATGGGCTGGCCATAGGCGATGACGAGGATGACCGCGGCCAGGGTGGTGGCGCCCGCGGCGCCGGCGACGGTCGCCGCCGGGCCCGACCGTTCGATCACCCACGCCAGGGCCAGCGTCGCCAGCAGCAGGGCGACCAGCGCCAGGCCGCGCATCGGGTTCTCCGCGACACGGGGGGCCAGGGCCAGCACGATCACCGCGATGCCCGCGGTCAGCAGCAGCACCGCCAGGCCCGCGCCGCCGATCATCGACCACCGCTGCCAGGTGTCCAAGCTCGCCAGGTATCGGTTTCGCTCCAGTTTGAGCAGCTCGTGCTGGGCGGCGGTGAGCGTCGCGGCCGATTCGACCACGTTGCCCCGGTCGTCCAGCACGTTGCGCGACGGCTCGATGATGACCTGTCCGGCCTGATAGATGCGTTGCACCTTCTCGATCGCCGCGGCCGCCGCGTCCTTGTTCGCCGCCGTCGCGGCGCTGTCGAACAGGTACGACGGCTGCTTGTGCTGCACGAACAGGTTGACCACGCTCGGGCGGATCGCATCGGGGAACCGCGCGGCCATGGCGCCCAGCTTGGCCGAGAGCGTCGGCTCATCGCCCAGGTTGATCATCGCCAGGGACTTGCTGACCTCGTCGCGCTCGCCGCCGGGCCGCTCGAGCACCAGCTTCGTCGCGTAGCTGCTTTCCTCGAACAGGTACCGCTCGGGCCGAAGCACCGCCAGCCATTCGAGCTGGTTCATGAACTGGTCGACCCGTTGCGTCCACTGGGCGGTGGGCTGGCCCTCGGCGGCGAACGGCCCAAGCGCTTCGAGCACGCGGGCGTCGAGGTTGAACTGCTCGACGCGCACCTGCGGCACATCGTCGATCGACTGCGCCTGGGCCGCGAGCACCGGCAGCGTGACCAGTTGCTGGCGCAGCTTGTAGAACGAGGTGTTGGCGGTGTAGACCGACGGCGCGCGGTCGCGGGCGTCCTGCCGCTTGTCCTCGGTGCGCTCCTGGTCGATCCACGTCAGGTCCACGCGGGTGAACACCGGCCTGCTGACCAGCTCGCCGGGCTTGTAGGGCGGGTCGTGCCGGGCGACCAGCACCACCGCGGTGGCCGCGACCCAGAAGACGATCGCGAACCCCAGCCCCCAGCCCACGCGGTGTTGGCGGATGGCCGACCGCAGCGACGGCCGATCCAGGCCCAGGTGCTTGCGGACCTCGGTGCGACGGGATTTGGCTTGCTTGCTCTGCGGCAAATCGTGGTTCCACGTCCATGTCAGGCGAGCGACATTTTACCTGCATCGGCCCGCCGACGCCGTAACTGATGCCAAACGGGCCGAATGAGCAGGACGCGGCCTGCGGCCGACTCAGGCGTGGTGCTTCTTGTCGATCACGCCCAGCGGGTCGAATCGTTTGCCGAGGATCTTGGTGGCGTTGGCGCCCAGCCAATGGTCGATGACCGCCGCGTAGGCCTGCCGGAAATCGGTGTGGTGGACCAAGTCGCCGTTGCGGTCGAGCTTGCTCAGCGATGGGTGGCGGCCGTGGATGCCGGGCTTGACCATGTCGCCGATCATGAACATCGGCGCCGCGGTGCCGTGGTCGGTGCCGGCCGAGGCGTTCTGCTTCACACGCCGGCCAAACTCGCTGAAGGTCACAATCAGCACCCGGTTGCTGAGGCCCGCGTCGCTCAGGTCGCTGTAGAAGGCGTGGGTCGCCTGGGCGAACTGGTTGAGCAGTTGGTAGTGTCGGCCCTGCTGACCGGCGTGCGTGTCGAAGCCGGACATGTCGGCGTAGTACACCCGCGTGGGCATTTGGGCGCGGATCAACTGCGCGATGAGCTTGAGCGATCGGCCGAGCTTCGAGCCGGGGTAGCCCGCGTAGCCGGGCTTCTTCATCGCATCGCGGATCTTATCGCTGGAGACCTGGGCATCCAGCGCGGTACGCATGAGGAAGCCGGCGGGGGTCTGGTCATCCACGCCGTCGATCACGCCGGCCCGGTTGATCTGGTCGTACGCCTTGGCCAGGTCCGGGTGCAAATCCTCGCCGGTCCAGCGGAACAGCTTTTCATCCTCGAACGCGATCGGCTGGACCTTTCGCCCCTGGGTGGCCAGCGGGGCCTGGTCGCCGATCGAGATGCACAGGTTCGGCTCGGGCTCGCCCTGGCAGGTGTTGTCGAAGTAGCGTCCAATCCAGCCGGTGCCCTGGCCCTCGCCCTCGGGGTTGGCCGTGTGCCAGATGTCCATGCTCTTGAAGTGCGAACGGTTGGGGTTGGGATAGCCGATGCCTTGGAGCAGGGCGAGCTTGCCGTTGTCGTACAGCTCCTTGAACGGCGCCAGCGCCGGGTGCAGGCCGATGCCCTCGCCGGCCTCGGTGAGCTTGATGACGTCTTCCGCGGCGATGCCCAGTTGCGGGCGGGCGTTGTAGTACTCGCGGTTGCCGAAGGGGATGACGGTGTTCAGCCCGTCGTTGCCGCCGCCGAGCTGGACGACCACGAGGATGCGGTCGGCGTCCCCGGCCGCGTCGCGGTAGCCGAACGGGTTGTCGAGCGCCAGCGCCGAGCGATGCAGGAACAGCGGCAGCGTCGCGGTGGTCGAGACCATCGCCATCGAGCGCTGCAGGAACAGGCGGCGGGTAAAGGCGCGGGGGTCGGACATGGTGGCTCCCTTTGGTCGCGAGCGACGCTCGACCGGCGACGAGGCCTGTCTTCGCTCATCGCTCATCACTCATCACTCATCACTGTTGCATCAACACAACTGAAACTCCGGCATCGCGGTAATCAGGCACAGGGCGGCGATCAGCGTGTCATTATTGATTCGCCCGCCGTGGTCGTCGATGAAATTCCTTAGCCGCTTGCGGCGCGGCTCGCTGGCGTGGGCGCCCAGCAGCACGGTGGTCAGGTGATCGATCACCGCTTCGGGTTCGGGCTTCTTCAGGTGGTCGATCAGGGCCGTCGCGTCGTAGTTGATCTGCTTGCGCGACCACTTGCTGTTGAACGGGGGCCGGCCGGTGATCAGGTACGTCGCGAGGTTCTGGCGGATGAACAGCGTCGAGGTGTTGATCCACGCCTTGCCCCCGGGCCAGCCGGCCACGTTGGGCGGGTTGAACAACTGCTGGCCCATCAGGCGCATCGCGTCGGCCAGCAGCTTGCGGTCCCGCACGGGCGTTTCGAGCACCCGCACCATCCCGACCACCAGCTCGACGGGGCTTTTGATCTTCGCGCCGCGCACGTGCTTGTCGTAAAAGTGCTCGCTGAGCAGCAGCGTCTTGAGCACCGGCTTGAGCTCGTAGCGGCCGGTCCGCAGCTCGCGCGCCAGGCCGTCCACCACCGCCCGCTGCGGGCCGGTCAGCGACTCGAAGCTGTCGACATCGGCCACGAAGTGCTTGTACAGCTTGAACGCGATGAACTTCAGGCACGCCGGCTGCATCAGGCACAGCCGGGCGAACTGCTCGCCGTCGAACGGCCCGCGCTTGCCGAAGATCGTCTTGGTGCCCGAATCGTGGGCGCGCTGGTTCAGGTGGAAGTCATTGTCCCGCCGCGTGTAACCGGTCAGCGCCCGGGCGCCTTGCTTGATGTCGTGCTCGGTGTAATTGCCCTCGCCGAGGGTGAACAGCTCCATCAGCTCGCGGGCGAGGTTTTCATTGGGCGAGCGCTTGACGTTGCGGTCGTTGTTGAGGAACACGAGCATCGCCGGGTCGCGCACGATGCCCACCACCAGGTCTTCGAAGTTGCCCGCCGCGTTTTCCCGGAAGAACTGGTTCTGCCTGTACAGCAGGTACGAGTCCTCGCAGCCACGGTAGTTGACCGCGAAGTGCCCGTGCCACAGCAGCGTGAGCTTTTCCTGCAATGGGCGGGCGGTGCGGATCATGCGGCCGATCCACCAGTCGCGCAGATCCCTGATCTGCCGGCGATCCTGGCGCTGGCGTTCCATGCGCCGGGCCTGGAACTCGGCCAGCTTTTTCTCATCGCGGTTCCGCCGCGCCTCGGCGTAGGCCTTGCGCTGTTCGGGTGTGGGCGGGCGCATGATGTCCGGGTCGGCCTGGGCGTCGGGCAGATCCACCTCGGCGGCGTTTTCGTAATCGACCAGGTGGTTGACCGCGTCGATCGGCCCCATCGCGACCAGCGCCTGGATCTGCCGCGGCGTGCCGCCGAAGCCCGCGCGGTTCAGCAGGTGCTGGGCCGCCAGAAAGTCCCAGCGGTCGTTGGTGATGTTGCGCAGCGACGTGGTGACCATCGGCTCACACCCTTTGCGATGACGTCGGCGAGGCCCGATCGTCTGTCAGCCCAACGCCCCGAGCCCGGCCGGTATTGCCATCGCCGCTGGTGCGCCCGGCCGGTCACGCAACCGGTTTGTGACGCGATCGCCGCCCGATCAGCCGCCGGCCGAGTCATCGTCCAGCGTGAAGCCGATCTTGATGGTCACCTGCCAGTGGGCGACCTGCCCATCCTCGATGTGCCCGCGCGTCTCGACGACCTCGAACCAGCGCAGGTGGCGCAGCGATTGGCCGGCCTTGGCCACGGCGTTGCGGATCGCCTCGTCGGTGCTGTTGGGCGACGAGCCGGTCAGTTCGATCTTCTTGTAGACGTGGTCCGACATGAGTGCTCCTGTTGAGAGGTAAGTCAGAAGCATGATACGGGCATGTCGGGGCTGTGCGGCGAACGCGCGTGCCGAGCGGTCGATTTTCCGGGGCGGCTCAGCCCGGCCGATCGCGGTGGCGGGCGATGTCGCCGCGGGCCATGTACAGCACGTCCTCGGCGATGTTCACGCAGTGGTCGCCGATGCGCTCGAGCTGCCGCGAGATGTTCAGGTAGTGAATCGTGCGGCGCGTGGCCTGCGGGTTCTGGTTGATCAGTTCGGTCACCCGGTCGTAGGTTCCGCGGTGCATCCGGTCGACCTCGAGCTCGGCTTCGCGGACCTGCTGGGCCAGTTGCGGATCGACGTTGACCAGGGCATCGAGCGAGTCTTTGAGCATCTGGCGCACGATCTTCGCCATGGCCGGCACGTCGACCGGCCGCTCGGTGAGCGGTTCCTGCTCGGCCAGCATCAGCGTCTGCTCGGCGATGTTGGTCGCCAGGTCGCCGATGCGCTCCAGGTCGCTGTTGATCTTCAGCGTCGCCACGACGAACCGCAGGTCGAACGCCACCGGCTGGTGCAAGGCGAGCGTGTGGCAGCACTCCTCCTCGATGTCGACCTCCATCAGGTCGATCTTCTCATCGTCGGCGATGACCTGCCGGGCCAACCGCTCATCACGCTGCTGGCTGGCGCGGATCGCGTTGTCCACCGCCTCCTCGGCCATCGCGCCGAGCGTGAGGATCGACTTCTTGAGCCGGTCAAACTGTCGTTGAAGGTGGACGGACATAACGGGCGACGCCTCGGGTTTAACAAAGTTCTAACAATGTTAACACGCTTTCGTCTTCTCGGTGGCCTTTGCTCCAGAAAACCGCGGCGGGTTCAGCCGAAGCGGCCGGTGATGTAGTCCTGCGTCGCCTGCTGGGCCGGTCGGGTGAACAGGTCCACGGTCGGCCCGAATTCGATCAGCTCGCCGATATAGAAGAACGCGGTGTAGTCGCTGGCGCGGCTGGCCTGTTGCATGTTGTGAGTCACGATCACCACGGTGTAATCGGTCTTGAGTTCCTGGACCAGGTCCTCGATGCGGCTGGTGGCTTTGGGATCAAGACTGCTGGTCGGCTCGTCCATGAGCACGACCTCAGGGCCGGTGGCGATCGCGCGGGCGATGCAAAGCCGCTGCTGCTGGCCACCGGACAGACTCAACGCGGGATTACGCAGACGATCCTTCACCTCGTCCCACAGCGCCGCCTTGCGCAAGGCCCATTCCACCAGGTCGTTCAGCTCCGAACCCTTGATCTTCAGGTGCAGCCGCGGGCCGAACGCGATGTTGTTGTAGATCGACTTGGGAAAGGGATTGGGCTTCTGGAACACCATCCCCACCCGCCGGCGAAGGTCCACCACGTCGGTCGTGCGCGCCAGCACGTCCAGGTCGTGAATGCGCAGGGTTCCCTCGGCCCGGGCCACGGCGACGGTGTCGTTCATGCGATTGAACCACCGCAGGAACGTGCTCTTGCCGCAACCGCTGGGGCCGATGAACGCCGTGACCCGCTTCTCGGGAATGCGAAGACCGATGTTGTTCAGCGCCTGAAAATCACCGTACCAGGCGTTGAACTGCTCAACGCGGATGGCGATCTGCTCATCGGCCATCGGATCATCGGGCCGGCTCGAATCGGCCGCCTCTGGCACCGCGGCCTGGGGCTTGACATCGCCTGCGGCTGCGGCGTGCGGTGGCCGGGAATCGACCTGGGATGGTTGCATCGCGTGTACCTCAATCATGCAAGTCTCTGGAACCGACGACGGGCGCGTCAACCCAACCGCTTCTGGAATCGGTGGCGGATCAGCACCGCAAGACCATTGAACAACAGCAACACGGCCAGAAGGATGATGATCCCGCTCGCGGCGACGTCGTGAAACGACTGCTGCGGACGACCGGCCCAATTATAAATCTGAAGCGGCATGGCCGTGAAATCATCCATCAGGTGGCGCGGCGCGGTGGTGATGAACACGATGCCGGCGATCATCAGCAGCGGCGCGGCCTCGCCGATGGCGCGGCTCATGGCGATGATCGATCCGGTCATGATCCCCGGGACCGCGGCCGGAAGCGTCACCCGATAAATCATCTGCCAGCGCGTCGCGCCCATGCCCAGCGCGCCTTCCCGCAGGGAGTCGGGCACGGCGCGCAGCGATTCCTGCGTGGCGATGATGACCACCGGCAGGATCACCAGCATCAGGGTCAGGCCTCCGGCCAGCACGCCGCGGCCGAACGGCAGACGGAAGTAGTAGGCCTCCTTGAAATCGATCCGCCCCGGCTCCTCGGTCGTGCGAACCGTGCGCGCGGCCAGGGCCGGATCGTCCGGGAACGCCTCGTCGGGGCCGATGACGTTCAACCGCACCTGCCTGCGAACCGGGTCGAGCGTGTTGGGGTCGATGCCCTCGGGGGCGTCGGGCATTTCCATCAGGAACGCGGTCATGCCCGGCCGCAACGTCGCCTGTGGGGCATTGGGCCCCTCGACCGGCACGAGCAGAACTTGGTAGGCCTCGTTGAAGTACTGGTCGTGGTAGGTCACGCCCCATTCCAGCGCCGGGTTGCGCGGGGTGCCGAACAGCCCGAACATCGCGGTGAACGCGGTCAGGCCCACGATCCCGTAGACCACCGAGGGCACGCCGGCGAGATTGGCGATGTTCAACTGAATGAACTGGTGGACCGCCCTGAACCATCGCCGGCGCGGCTGGTACTCTTCGAGAAAGATCGCGCTGGCGACGCCCAGCGGCAGGGCGGCCGCGGCGCAGACCGCGCAGATCCAGATCGTGCCGAACAACGCCGGGTAAAGCCCCGCCTGCGCCGGATCGGGGTTGGGCGGGCTGGTCAGGAACGACCAGTCCAATCCGCCGGCGCCCTGGATGAAGATCAGCAGCAAGAGCACCGCGAGAATGACCAGCGACAGCATCGCCACCAGCACGCAGAAGCTTACGAACAGCAGGTTCTTGCGGCGACGGCCCGCCGGCGAACGCCGCAACGCCGCCATGCGGTCGGGGTTGTTCAGCACCAGGCGAGGCGCGATGAGGTCGGCCGCAGGCGGATCGATCCGGCTCATTCGTACTCCTCCCGGAACCGGCGACGAATGATCTGCCCGATCAGCGTCAACCCGAAGGTGATGACGAACAGCGTCGCCGCGACCGAATACATCGACAGGTACTCGATGCCGAAGTTGCTGACATCCCCCATCGCCATCTGCACCATGAACCCGGTCATGGTCTGAATCGACTCGCGCGCATCGACGGTGAGCTTGGGCGTGTTGCCCGCGGCCAGGGCGACGATCATCGTCTCGCCCACCGCACGGGCGATGGCCAGCAGAAACGCGGAGATGATCCCCGACAACGCCGCGGGCAGGACCACCCTCAGCGAGACGTCAAACTTCGTCCCGCCCAGGCCGTACGCCCCTTCACGCAGGCCGATCGGCACCGCGCGCAGCGCATCCTCGCAAAGCGAACTGACGATCGGCAGGCACAGCACCCCGACCATCGCGCCCGCGGCCATCGCGTTGTACACCGAGAATCCACCGTGAAGCCATTGCAACGCCGGCGTCACGAACACCAGCGCGAAAAATCCGTACACCACGGTCGGGATCCCGGCCAGGACTTCCAGGACCGGCTTCAGCGTCGCCCGGATCCGCTCGGGCGCGTACTCGCTGAGGAATATCGCCGTGATCAAACCCAGCGGCAGGGCAACGGCCATGGCGATCGCGGTGACCAGCAGGGTTCCGGCGATCAGCGGCCAGATGCCAAAATGCTTCTCCTCGCCCAGCAGCGGATTCCACTGCATCGAGCCGAAAAACTCCCCGACACTCACCTCGTCGGACTGGAAAAAGTGCAGGGATTCCCGGCCGAGCACGATGATGATGGTCAACGTGATGATGACCGAAAACGTCGCCGCGGCCGCGAGCCCGCCGCGCACCGAACCTTCGGTCAGTCGACGCAGCAGCCGACTCTTCAGTCGGCGCGAGCCGACCAAAGGACTGTCCGCCATCATCTGCTCCGGCGTGGGCAACGTATCGACCTCAGCAAAAGCAATCGGGGGGTCGGGTAAGGATGCTCGACGGGCCCGAACCGCACGGACGGGTCACCCGCTTTGGGATCGGCCTTGGACCGGGGCGAAGTGTCCGAGGGTTACTTCACCTGCTCCAGCGTCGTCAGGTTCTCAGGCCGATAGATGTCAGCAACTTTTCCCGTCCGCTTGTTTCCATCGGCGTCAACAAAGGTCGTGCCGGTCAGCCGCTCACGATAAAACTGCTTCGCACGATCGGCGATTTCATCGGCCACCGGAATGTAGTCGACCTTCGTGGCCGTCGCCGCGGCATGCTCGAGGTAGAACTCGATGAACGCCTTCATTTCCGGCCGACGCAGCGAATCGGCATTGACGTAGATGAACAGCGGCCGGGCGAAGGGCGTGTATTCGCCCCGGCTGACCGCCTGCGGCGTCGGGAGCACGGCTTCGCCCGTCTCGGGATTGATCACCGGCACGGCCTTGAGCTTTGCCTCGTTGTTGTAGTAGTAGCTGGCGCCGAAGTAGCCGATGGCGAACTTGTCGCCCGCCACGCCGGTCACAAGCACGTTGTCGTCCTCGCTGGTGGACATGTCCGCACGCATCGCCTCGTCTTCGCCCATCACCTCGTGGAAGTAGTCGAACGTGCCCGAATCGGTGCCGGGCGAATAGACGACCATGCGTTCATCCGGCCAAGCGGGATTGAGTTCCGACCACTTGAGCGGCGACTCACGATTGTGCTTGGCCAGATAGACCCGACGGATCTGCTCGACGGTCAGTTGATCCACCCAGTCGTTCTGTGGATTGACCGCGAGGGTCAGCCCGTCCATGGCGATCGGCAGTTCGATCATCTTCACGCCGTTCTGCGCCGCCTGATCGAACTCTTCATAGGTGATCGGGCGGGATGCATCGGAGATATCGGTGCTGCCTTGGGTAAACCGCTTGAATCCTCCCCCGGTGCCGGAAATCCCGACGGTCACGTTGACGTTGGGGTACCGCTCGCGAAAGGCGCTGGCGGTCGCCTCGCTGTTGGGAAAGACGGTGCTTGATCCGTCGATTTCCACGGTGCCGCGGAGCATCGCCGATCCTCGCGACTTGGCGGTTTCATCCTTGCCCGCGCCGCCTGCATCGCCAGCATCGCCTCCATCGCCACACCCGATGCCCAAGGCGACGAGCGAGCTGATGAGCAAGGTACCAAACAGTCTGTTTTTCGTAGTCAAGGGTCACCCTCTGATCGGACGATCTGAAATTCGGGATGTCATCGGCCCGTTTGTCATTGACCCCACGCGGGTTGACGGGCGAATCCAATGATACAGCAAAGCGGCAGCATAGTGGTCGAATGTTACATTTCAATGAGCGAATCGTGAGAATCAGGTAAAACCGGGCCGGGCCGGGCTGTATATGCGTTCAAGCGTCCTGTTCCCGGAAGCGGTAGCCCACGCCCCGGACGGCCTCGATCATGCGGCCGCGCGCCCCGAGTTTCTGCCTCAGCCAGAAGATGTGCACGTCGACCGAACGGTCGGTCACCGCACAGTTGTCGCCGTGGACGTTGCTGATGATCTGGGCCCGGGTAAACACGCGGCCGGGCTTGTTGGCCAGCAGGGCGAGCATGCGGAATTCGGTGCCGCTGAGTCGCACCGGCTTGTCGCCGACCAGGACCTCGAACCGATCGGGCCGAATCACCAGGTCGCGGTGCCGGATGACCGCTTCGTCTTCGTCCTGCTCGGCGGCCGGGCCGGACTGCCGGGCCCGCAGCACCGCCCTGACTCGCGCCAGCAGCACCCGCGGCGAGTAGGGCTTGGTGATGTAGTCATCGGCGCCCAGCTCCAGGCCCGCCACGACATCGCTGTCCTCGGCCTTGGCCGTGAGCATGACGATTGGGATGTGCGCCGTCTGCGGATCATTGCGCAGATGTTTGCACACCTCCAGACCGTCCATGCCCGGCAACATCAGGTCCAGCACCACCAGGTCCGGCTGCTCGGACCCGATCATCTTTAGCCCCTCGCGCCCGTTGTCGGCGCAAGTGACTTTGTAGCCCTCGCGTGCGAGGTTGAACCGCAGCAGCTCCTGCTGGTCCGGTTCGTCTTCCACGATGACGACGCGGCATCGATCCATCATTGTTGCCGCCGCCGTCTTTTCCGCCGCATCGGCCGTTCGAATGCTTGCCACGGGCCCATCCTTCCTGCTGACGATGCTGAATGGGAGTATCCCCACCTGGGGTTAGCCGGCAATTAGGTGTGCGCAAGAATCGCGTTAACCGTGATGAAATCTTTCCGCGACAAAACCGCGGCCGGCATCCATGCATCCATCGCCGGACGAATCTTCGTGACACGATTGTTAAGCTCGTGTTAGAATGACGGAGTCAGCGGCTTGCCGAAGGTGCGGTGGTATGGCGGACCGATCGATCGAACTCTACGCGGCGCGGGCGCTGGCGGATCGGCTTGGGCCGATGCGCCAGCAGATCGACGCGGTGCGTCGCGCCGACGACATCGAAGCGGTCCACCAGATGCGCGTGGCCAGCCGGCGGCTGCGCGCGGCGCTGCAGATCTTCACCGACGCCCTGCCCAAGGCCAAGGCCAGACGCTGGCGCAAGCAGATCCGCAAGGTGACCCGCGCCCTGGGCGCGGCGCGGGATGCGGACGTGCAGATCGAGTTCGTCGACCGCGTGCTCGAGCGGGCGACCGACAGGCGCCGGGCGCCCGGCCTCAAGCGGCTGCGGCTGCGCCTCGCCCAGCACCGCGACGCTTTGCAGGCCGATGTCGACCGCGCGATGGATCAGTTGCAGGCCAGCGGCCTGTTCGAATCGATGCCAAGCGACCTGCACGCGATCAGCGTCGAGGCCCAGCTCGCCGGCGCCGGCGCTGGCGCCGGCACGCGGTCCGACGCGCTGCTCCGCCAGGCGCGGTGCGTGATCCAGCGCCGCCTCGAAGAGCTGCTGGCCTATCAGCAGTACGTCGATCAGCCGCACATGGCCGAGCAGCTCCACCAGATGCGCATCGCGGCCAAGCGGCTGCGATACACCATGGAGGTGTTCGCCGACGTCTACGAAGGCCGGCTCGACAAGCCGCTCAAACGCGCCAAGCGCCTCCAGGGCCAGCTCGGCCAACTGCACGACATGGACGTTTGGATCGACACGCTGCCGCGGTTCATCGAGCAGGAGTGCCGGCGACACGTTGAGTTCCACGGCCGGCTCACCGGCTTCGCCCGCATCAAGCCCGGCATCGACGACCTGCTGGAACACTGCATCGGCGAGCGGCTCAAGGCCTACGAGCAGTTCCGCGGCACGTGGGACAAGCTGTCGAAGAACAGGTTCTGGCCGAAGCTGCGCCACGCGCTCAAGGCCCAGCCGACCGCCAGCGTGGCCAAGGCCCACCCCGCCGCCCCCCCGGCATCGACCAAGCCCGGGTCGTCGTCCGATGGCAACGGCCACGAGCCGGCGTCGGTCGGGCCGCGACCATCGACCGCGATGCCGACATCGCACAACTGATCGATCACCCGTACCCACCGTCGAGGCGGACGGTCGCATCATCGCCGCCGGGGCGTGGTTCAGGCGGGCTGTGTTTTCCCTTGCGAGAAATTCGCCGCCGGCCCCGGTCAAACCGGAATTTAACGCCGGTGCGGGTGAGAATCTGCCGATATCAGGCGAATCGGCACGACATGGATCGTCGGGCCCCGGCTGGCAACCTGCCACGGAAGGCGACACGATGATCTGGTCTGATTTGCCCCGTTCGAGCGTGCCCGATCAGCGTCAGCCCTGCTCGCTCACCGCCGCGGCCCTGCGCCTGGCCGAGCGATGCGGTTACGACGCGGAGCATGCCCATCACGTCGGCCGCCTGGCCCTGGCGATGTTCGACGACCTGCGCGGCCTGCACGGCTACGGCCCCGAGGAACGCTTCGCCCTGCACCTGGCGGCGCTGCTGCACGACATCGGCCACGTCGGCGGGGCCAGGGGCCATCATAAGCGATCGCTCCAACTCATCCTCGAAGCCGACGGCCTGCCGCCCGACCGGCGTGACCGGCGCATCGTCGGGTGCATCGCCCGCTATCACCGCAAGGCCCTGCCCAAGCAGGGCCATGCCCATTTCAGCGAGCTGGATCACGAAGACCGCCGCCGCGTCAAGGTGCTCGCGGGGCTGCTGCGCATGGCCGATGCGCTGGACAAGTCGCACGAGTGTTTGGTGACCGAGGTGAGCGTCGCCGCCACGCCGCGGTCGATCATGTTCGATTGCGAAACGCGCGACATCGAGCGCGTGCATCAGGTGCTGCTGCCGATCCGCAAGGCCAACCTGCTGGCCCGGGCCTTCGGCCGCCGCGTCTGCTGCGTCTGGCAGGAGCGCTGAGGCGGGCGGACGACCGTTAAGAGCGTGGCGTCCACGAAGACAAGAAGAAAAAGGTCTGTAGACAGGATTGACAGGATCAGGCGGATAAGACAGAGGCGAGGCGGTCGATCGGAATCCGCTTCATCCGGTCCATCCTGTTCATCGCGTCTGATGAATCCATCTGCGTCGCTCTGCGGTTTGCCCGTTTGAGCGTTGCGCGTGAGCGGTTAACATTCGGCCGATGACGATTCGGCTGTACAACACGCTTTCGCATTCGCTTGAGGACTTCGAACCGGTCACGCCGGGCGTGGTGCGGATGTACCACTGCGGGCCGACGGTGTACGACTACGCGCACATCGGCAACTTCCGCAGCTTCATTCTGGCGGATCTACTGCGGCGGTTTTTCGAGTTTGTCGGTTACGACGTGGTGCAGGTGATGAACATCACCGACGTGGGCCACATGACCGAAGACCAACTGGCCGACGGCGGGGGGCAGGACAAGATGGAATTGGCCGCGCAGCGCCTGAAGCAGGCCAAGAAGCAGGGCACGGCCGACGTTGATGATCCGACCGATCCGTACCAGGTCGCCGCGTACTTCACGCGGGCGTTTCTCGAAGACGCCGGGGCGCTGGGGATGAAGCTTGCGGACGAATACCCCGAGCACATGCCGCACGCCACGGCGAACATCGACCGCATGATCGCGATGATCCAGCGGCTGATCGAGGCCGGCCACGCCTACCAGGGCCCCGACGGCGCGGTGTATTACGATGTCGCCTCGTTCCCCGGCTACGGCAAGCTCAGCGGCAACACGACCGACAAGCTCGTGGCCGGCGCCGGCGGGCGGATCGAACAGGCCCAGCAGGTCAGCAAGAAAAACCCCGCCGACTTTCTGCTGTGGAAGGCCGATGACAAGCACCTGATGAAATGGGACTCGCCCTGGGGCACGGGCTACCCCGGCTGGCACATCGAATGCTCGGCCATGGCCCTGGGCACGCATGGTGTGGACACGCTGGACATCCACACCGGCGGGGAAGACAACATCTTTCCCCACCACGAGTGCGAGATCGCTCAGTCCACCGGCGCGACGGGCAAGCCGTTCGCCAACTACTGGATCCACGCCCGCCACCTGATGGTCGAGGGCGAGAAGATGAGCAAGAGCGCAGGCAACTTTTATACCGTGCGCGACCTGCTGGCCCGGGGCGTGGAGCCGGCCGTGCTGCGGTTGGAGCTGTTGCGGGCGCCGTACCGTCAGAACGCGAACTTCACGTTCAAGGGCCTGGAAGACGCCGCGCGCCAGGTCCGCAAGTTCCGCGATTTCGCCGGCGCACCCGGCGT
>CAZUHK010000015.1:18794-31290 GCA_964620345.1 uncultured Planctomycetaceae bacterium | reverse complement strand
CGTGTTCGAGTTCCTTGAGGGTGATTTCGCTGGTGTCGCCGCGGGTGGTCATGAGCATGGCGCCGTGGCAGGTGCCCCAGTTGACCGCCTCTTGCGGGGTTTTGCCGGTGAGCAAGGCGTAGGTGAAGCCGCTGGCGAAGCCATCGCCGCCGCCGACGCGGTCTTCGAGGATCAGCCGTTCGAAGTTCGGGCCGTGGTGGAACGCATCGTTTGCCGCGTCGTACAGCAATGCCGACCAGTTGTTCTCGGTCGCGTTGATCACTTCGCGGAGCGTGGTGCCGACGATCTTGACGTTGGGATAGTCCTTGCAGACCTGTCGGACCATTTCTTTGTAGCGGTCGATGGGCAGCTTGCCGCCGCCTTCGACGTCGGCACCCTCGACCTCGTAGCCCAGCACCTTCTGGAAGTCTTCTTCGTTGCCGATCAGGCAGTCGATGTACGGCGCCAGCGGCCTGGTGGTGGCGATCGCCTCTTCGCTGCTCCAGAGCTTGGAGCGGAAGTTCAGGTCGTAGCTGACGACGGTGCCGGCCTCGTGCGCGGCCTTGAGCGCATCGGCGACGACCTCGCGGGTCGATTCGGACAGGCAGGTGAATATCCCGCCGGTGTGCAGCCAGCGCACGCCTCGGTTGGTGAAGATGTCTTTCCAGTCGACATCGCCGCGCTTCATGCCGGCGGTGGCGGAGTGGCCGCGGTCGTAGAGCGTGACCGCCGCGCGTGGCCCGACGCCGACCTCGGTGAAGTTCAGCCCCATGCGCGCGGCGCGGCCCACGCCATCGTACGGCACGGTGACGACGTGGCGGGTATCCATGCCCACGGCGCGGGCGTGGTTGAGGGCGATCTTGGAAACAGGATTGTCGACCAGGCCGCCGACCCAGCCGGTCCGCAGGCCCAGGCGCGACAGGGCGTAGGCGACATTGAACTCGCCGCCGCCGACATACACATCAAGCTTGCTGGCGAATTCGATTCGGCCGTGGCCCTCTGGGCTCAGGCGGATCATGCACTCGCCCAGCGACATGAGGTCCAGTTCGCACTTGTTTTCGGGGCGCAGATTCAGCGGCATCGGTTGGTTCCTCGGTCGGGTGGGGTGGGGCAATCGCCGGTCGCCTCGCACGTCCAGCCGGGCGCTGCACGGCCACCGCGGAGGCCCCGACCTGCGTACGAGGGGTTGAAGTTATGCCGCGGGTGTCGGGCCGTCAACACCGGCGGGGTCGCCGCTCAGTACCGTCGGCCGCGGGCGTGGACCTGGTCGATGTCGGCAAAGTTGAACTGCTCGCCTTCGGGCGTGACGCGCACCAGGCCGTCCTGCTGGACAACAATCAGCGTGTCACCGTTGGGCAGGCGCTGGGCATCGACGGGCGTTTTGAACTGGGGCGACTTCCAAACGGTTTTGCCGGATGGATCGATCTCGCTGACGTGGCCCGTGCCGGCTTCGCAGATCAGCGTGTTGCCGTTGGGCAGGCGCTGGGCGGTCTGGGGGTCGTTGAGGTCGTCGATCGACCACTTGACGTTGCCCCCCATGTCGATTTCGACCACGCGGCCGGCGCGCTGGCAGACGACCAGCAGGCGTCGGTTGGGCAGGTATTGCACGCCGACGGGTCGGCCTTTGAGGCCAATGGTGCTGATGATCTCGCCGGCCTCGTCCAGTTCGACCAACATCTGCGCATCGGAGCAGGCGACGATGACTTTGCCGTCGGGCCGCGTGTCGATGCCCATCGCCCCGCCGGGCAGCTCGGGGCTTCGCCAGATGACCTTGCCGACCGCGTCGTACCGGGTGACGTGCTTGTCCCCATACGAACCGATCAGGCGATGGCCGTCGATCAAGCCCGCCAAGCCGTACGGCTGGTTGACCTTCACTTCCCAGACCTTGTTGCCCTTGATGTCGAACTCGTGGACGGTGTTGGCGTTGAACCCGGCCAGGAGGGTGCGGCCGAAAATGTTGCCGGCCAGGGCGAGGTCGACCGGG
This sequence comes from uncultured Planctomycetaceae bacterium, assembly GCA_964620345.1. Taxonomy (GTDB): domain Bacteria; phylum Planctomycetota; class Phycisphaerae; order Phycisphaerales; family Zrk34; genus CAZUHK01. The sequence continues at coordinate 29,327 of CAZUHK010000015.1, read as the reverse complement.
AACCGCAGCTTGGCCGTCGGGCCGGATTGCTTGACCCATCGTCGCCATTTGCCGATCTTTTTTTCACGGGCGGGGCCTTGATCGTAGCGGCTCAGGCCAAACACCTGCCCGGTCAAGGCGCGGAGGATGGCGAGGGCTTCGCTGCGGGTGCGGGGTTGTTCGGTATCGAGCAGGTCGACCAGGACGGGCAGACATCGTCGGTCGCCCAGGTCGGCCAAGCCGCGCGCGGCGGCGAAACGGACCAGTTCCGCCGGGTCGTTCAGAGCCGTGGCCAGGTCTTGGCGCGCCTCGGCGCCGACTGCCCGCGCCAGGCCCATCATCGCCGCGCCGCGCACTCGGGGGTTGTTCGACTTCGCCGCCTGGCGCAGCGGCGGCGCGTCTTGCGGGCGTGTGGTCGTCACGATCGCCTGGCCCAGGGCACCGGTCAGCGGCACGTCGTTGAACAAAGCCACGACTTTGAGCAGGATCGGCACCAGGCCCTGGATCTCGCGGTGGGTGATGACGCGCAGGGCCGTGGGCATGATGTACTGGCCCGGCAGGAGCTTGCGGGCCTCGATGATCTGCTCGGCCCGCCTGCGGACCTCGGCATCGTCGGATCGGGCCGCCTCCCGCAGCGCCGCGGTGGTCAGGTCGGGCATGACCGAAAGCCGCTGCTGAGCCCGCTCGCGCACGGTGAACCGCTCATCGCCCAGTTGCTCGATCAGCTTGGCGACGCGGCCGTCTTCGGTGTGATCCCGATACACGCTCTGGAAATATTGTTCGAGGCCGTCGAAGGTCGGTTCGATGCCGCGCTCGCGCAGCACGGCGACGTCGTCGAGCAGCGTGGGGTTCTCGCGGTCGTCGGTCGAAGCGCCGGCCGCGTTGTCGGCCGGCGCAGCGCGCGTCGCGTCGGCGCGCTGTACGATCTGTACCCTGCCCTGTGCTTGGAACTGAACCTTGATCTGTGCCGATGCCGGGCGAAGCGGCCACGGCGACAGACCCAGACCGATGGCCAGCAGCACGATCCACACAACAGACAAACGATGGCCACGTCGGTTCGGGACGTCGGTATTCATAACCGCTCATCGTACCGCGCCGGGCGGGGCAAATCAGGCGTATTTCGCTTTCATCGCCCGGCCGGACCTGGCGCTGCGATCGGCCAGGTCGAGGATGTGGATCGGCCGGCGGGCCCACTGCGGCGTGATGACCAGCTCCTCCTTGCCGCACAAGTGATTGGCGATGTTGGCGTAGTAAATCTTCGCGCCGTTGCTCTTGGGCGCTTTGCCCTGGGTGACCTTCACGCCCTTGCCGCGGGCCTTGGACTTGATCAGCTTCCAGTCGTTGTGGTTCATCTGGTACGAACCCTCGGTGCCCTGGAAGTTGACCCAGTAGGGCCGCTCGTCGGTGTTGAGCTGCGAGACGGTCAGGTTCAGCCGGCAGCCGTTGCTAAAACGCACCGTCGCGGTGGCGTGATCTTCGTTCAAGTCGTGCTTCCAGGGGTGCTTCTTGGGCACACGCTTGGCCCAGTAGCCGTTGACCGCGAAGCCGCTGACCTCGGTGATCTGGGCCGGCACGATCTGCAGGCAGTATTCGAGGATGTGGCAGCCCCAGTCGTACATGATGCCGCCACTGACGGTCTTGCTCGATCGCCACCATTCCTTGGGCATGCCGTGGCCGCCCTGCACGGATTCGATGGCGATCACGTCGCCGATCACGCCCTTGTCGACGATCTGCTGTCGCGCCCGCACGATCCACCCGTCCCAGTGGCGGTTGTGGTACGTGCTGAGCATCAGCTTCTTCTCGTCGGCCAGCGTGATCAGCCGATCGCACTCGCTGGTGGTCAGCACGAAGGGCTTTTCGGTCACCACGTGCTTGCCGGCCCGCAGGCACTGGGCGGCGAGCTTGTAGTGAAGGTTGTGCGGCGTGATGTGAACGATCAGGTTCACATCGCTTTGCTTGAGCATCCTCGACACGTCGGTGTAGGTCTCGATGCCGGGAAAGTCATCCTCGGCGACCTTCAGCCGCGCTTCATCCATGTCGCACACGGCGAAGGGTGTCATGCCCGCCTGCTTCATCGCGTTCAGGTGCTGCTTGCCCATGTTGAACGCGCCGCCGTAGCCGATCACGCCGACCTTCACATCCGCGGGCTTGGTAAACCATTTCTTGCGCTTGGCCATCTGAATCAAACTCCATCGTTGGGGCGTTGGGGGAATCCTTGGCCGATGAGGGTAGCGGCTGCGCGGCGCGTTGGACAGGGCCGGCGACGGGTCGCGCGAAAAAAACTACGCCGGCAAAGTTGATTGGAGGGATTGGGGGGGCGACGCCGCGCTGTGGTACCTGTCGCCGTATAACTCGAACCTCAACCCGATCGAGAAGTTGTGGAGCAAGGCCAAGGCATGGTTGCGCCGAGTGATGGCCGCGACCTTCACCGACCTGCAAGGCCGCGATCGCCGATGCCCTGCGAACAGTCGGTCCGACCCAGTGCCTCCACGACTTCCACTCATGTGGGTACGGCCATAAATGATGCGAAGTGCTCAAACCCAGCGCCCAGTTTCTGGGCAGACGCTCCGTCGCCCGCTCGTGGTTGACCGCCACACCTCTTGCCCGCCCTCAGTGAACCGCCACCAGCTTCTCCCTCACACTTGCATTCGATTGTTGCCAGGAACCCGCTACACGCGTTCGCGTGGGATTGTACGATACCCGGGCCGACGCCGATTCGTTCCGAGTTCTGCAATCCGCGATCCGCGATACCCGATCATGCTTGTTCTTACCGTTCTCCAAGGCCCGGACACCGGCAAGCGGTTTGAGCTGCCCGACACCGAGCCGCAGATCATCGGCCGCTCCAGCGAGGCCCTGCCGCTGACGGACATGACGATCTCCCGCCGCCACGCCGAGCTGACGCCCGACGACGGCCAGTGGTACATCAACGATCATGAGTCGGCCAACGGCACGTACGTCAACGGCGTGAAACTGACCGGGCCGACGCGGTTGCGCTCGGGCGATCAGATCCGCACCGGCTCGACGTTGTTCCTCTACGGCCGGGAGTCGGCCCGGGCCGGAGAGCATCCGGTGAAGGTGCTGCGGCCCGAGGCGATGGACGCCGCGGTCGAATCCACCAGCCCCAGCAGCGACGACTCGGTCATCATGGCCGTGCCCGAGCCGTCCGCCCAGGCGATGGAGCACCTGGCGATCATCTACGAGCTGATGCAGCTTGTGGGCACCAACTTCGATCGCACGATGCTCCTGGAGCGCGTGATGGACCTGATCTTCGAGCACTTCGAGGTGGATCGGGGCTTCGTGCTGCTCCAGCCCGAGCCGCAGGTCCGGCCCGAGCCGGTCGTGGTACGCTACCGCAAGCAGCCGCGGAACACCGATGAGAAGCGCATCCACGTCAGCCGGACCATCATCCAGCACGTGCTCAGCCGCGGCGAGGGCGTGCTTTCGTCCAACGCGATGACGGACAAGCGCTTCGCCCCGGCCGACAGCGTGCAGGCCTACGGCATCCGCTCGGCGATCTGCGTGCCGATCAAGTTCCGCGAGCGGACGTTCGGCGTGATCCACGTCGACAGCCAGGTCGCCAACTACACTTACACCGAAGAGCAGCTTCGCCTGCTGACCGCGATCGGCGCGCAGGCGGGCATGGCCCTGTCCAACGCCGACCTGTACCAGCAGGGCATGGCCAACGCCCGCCTCGCCGCCGTCGGTGAAACGGTGGCCAACATCTCCCACTCGATCAAGAACATCCTCCAGGGCATGCGAGGCGGGGCGGAGGTGGTCGAGCTGGGCATGCGCCGCGAAGACCTGTCCCTGCTGGGCAGCGGCTGGGATATCCTCTCGCGAAACCTCGACCGCATCTACGAACTGACGATGAACATGCTCGCCTATTCCAAGCAGCGCAAGCCCGAGTTTCAGATGGTTTCGCTGCCGGCGTTGTGCCGCGAGGCGGCCGAACTGATCCAGCCCCAGTGCGATCGCCGCAACGTCGCGCTGATCACCGAGCTCGACGACGACATGCCGCCGATCCCCGCCGACCCCTCGGGCCTGCACCAGGCGCTGATGAATCTGCTGAACAACGCGATCGACGTGGTCGAGCCCGACAGCGGGGCGATCACCCTGCGGGCGGAGTACGACGCGATCGGCAACGAGGCGGTGATCGTCATTTCGGACAACGGCCCGGGCATCGACCCGGAGATCCTCCCGCAGATCTATCAGCCGTTCTATTCCACCAAGGGCCAGCGCGGCACGGGCCTGGGCCTGCCGGTGACCAAGAAGATCATCGACGAGCACGGCGGGAAGATCGACGTCAAGTCCAACGCCGCCGAGGGCACGACCTTCACCATCGCCCTGTCCACCGAAAGCCGCGTCGATCCCAGCGCGACCACGGCGTGAGCAATCGCGGAACCATCGGTGCGCTTCACTTCCGACTTCCGCGTTGCGACTTCAGAAGAGTTTCCCCTGGTTCTTCGGGTCGTGGGGCTTGGTCATCACGTCGCGCACTTCTTCGAGCAGGTCGTCGAGATCGCGGAACTGTTTGTAGACGCTGGCGAAGCGGACGTAGGCGACCTGATCGATCTCCTTGAGCCGGTCGGAAACCAGCCGGCCGATCTCGATCGCGTCGACCTCGCGGTCGTACGTGCGGAACATCTGCTCCTCGACGCCTTCGATCAGCGCGTTGATCTGCTCGGCGGTGATCTTTCGTTTGTAGCAGGCCTGCTCGATCCCGCGGACGAGTTTGGCGCGGTTGTAGGGCACGCGCGAGCCGTCCTTCTTGACGACCATGAGCTTGACCGCCTCCTCGACGCGCTCGTAGGTGGTGAATCGGCGTTCGCAGCCGTTGCACTCGCGCCGGCGGCGGATGATGCGCCCGGCGTCGGCCGAGCGGCTGTCGATCACCTTGTCGTCGTTGGCGCCGCAGAACGGGCAGAGCATCGCATGCCTCCGTGCATCGCCGCCGCACCGGCGGCTGGCGCGGCATTATAACTGCCCGATCGCCGAGCATCGGGCCGCTGTCGGGGCCGAGGCAATGTGATACCATTCGCCCCGCAGGAGAAGTCCATGGAAATCACCCTCCCCGATGGCAGCACAAAGCATTTCGACGGCCCGGTGACGGCGTTGCAGGTCGCCGAGGCGATCGGCGCGCGCCTGGCCAAGGCCGCGATCGCGGCGAAGGTAGACGGCCACATCGTCGATCTGGCGCAGCCGATCGACCACGACGCCACCGTGCACATCATCACCACCTGCGACGACGACCCCGATGCGCTGTACGTGCTGCGCCACTCGGCGGCCCACGTCATGGCCGAGGCGATCCAGCGGTTATATCCCGAGGCCAAGCTGGTGTACGGCCCGCCGGTGGACAACGGCTTTTACTACGACATCGATCTGGACGACCCGATCAGCGCCGACGATTTCTCGAACATCGAGTCGCAGATGGAGCAAATCATTGCCGAGGATCGGCCGTTCACACGCTACGAGATGCCACCGGACGACGGGCTGGCCAAGCTGCGCGAGGAAGGCAATGTTTACAAGGTCGACAACGCTCAGCGGGCGATGGAGGGCGATCAGACGGCGCGGCTGAGCTGGTACGCCACCGGCACGCCCGGCGAGAACTGGGAAGACCTCTGCCGCGGGCCGCACGTGCCCAGCACCGGCCGCATCGGCGCGGCCAAGCTCATGTCCGTCGCCCGAAGCCACTGGAAAGGCGACGTCGAAAGCCAGCCGCTGCAGCGCGTCTACGGCACCGCCTTCGCCACGCGCAAGGGACTGGATGAACACCTCCAGCGCCTCGAGCAGGCCCGCGCTCGCGACCACCGCGTGATCGGCCAGAAGCTCGGGCTGTTCACCATCGACGAGCAAGTCGGCCCGGGACTGATCCTCTGGAAGCCGGCGGGCGCGATGATCCGCAGCGTGCTCGAAGATTTCCTTCGCAAGAAGCTGCTCGAAGTCGGCTACAACCTGGTCTACACGCCGCACATCGGCAAGATCGACCTTTACAAGACGTCCGGCCACTACCCCTATTACGCCGACAGCCAGTTCCCGCCGATCAAGATGCGCGGCGACGACGCGGACGAATACCTGCTGCGCCCGATGAACTGCCCGCACCACATCAAGATCTACGCCTCCGAGCCGCGCAGCTACCGCGACCTGCCGATCCGCCTGGCCGAGTTCGGCACGGTGTACCGCTTCGAGCAGTCCGGCGAGCTGACGGGCATGACGCGCGTCCGCGGTTTTACGCAGGACGATGCGCACATCTTCTGCACCATCGACCAGGTCAAGCAGGAGGTGCACAACACCGTCGAGCTGGTGCAGTTCGTCTTCAGCACGTTCGGGTTCGAGGATGTGTCGATCCGCCTGTCGCTGCGCGACCCGGACAAGAGCAAGTACGTCGGCGACCCGGCCAACTGGGACCGCGCCGAGCGCGAGCTGCGCGAGGTGCTGGACGAGCTGGGCGTGGAGTACGCCGAGGAGCCGGGCGAGGCGGCGTTTTACGGCCCGAAGATCGACTTCGTCGTGCGCGATGTGATCGGCCGGTCGTGGCAGCTTGGCACGGTGCAGCTCGACTACAACCTGCCCGATCGCTTCGAGTTGGAGTACGTCGGCGAGGACAACGCGGCGCACCGGCCGGTGATGATCCACCGCGCGCCGTTCGGGGCGCTGGAGCGGTTCATGGGCATTTTGATCGAGCACTACGCCGGGGCGTTTCCCCTGTGGCTGGCGCCGACGCAGATGCGCGTGCTGCCGGTCAGCGACAAGTTTTTGGACTACGCCCAGCAGGTGCGTGCGAAGCTCGCGGACGCGGGCTTCCGCGTCGAGTTGGACAGCTCGAGCCAGCGCGTGAATGCGAAGATTCGTGATGCGCAAGAGGCGAAGGTGCCCTACATGCTGGTGGTCGGCGGGCGCGACGCCGAGGCCGGCACGGTCAGCGTCCGCGCTCGCGAAGCCGACCGCGGTGAGCTGGGCGCGATCCCGCTGGACGAGTTTGTGAGCAAGGCGACGGCGGAAGTGGAATCGCGCGGCGTGGCGTGGGTCAAGGTCTGAGCGGGCGGTCGGAGTGGCAACATCGTGCAGCGCGAAGCCGCGAGCGGCGGGGGTACAATGATCATATGAAGCTGTGGTGCTGCATCGCGATCGCGGGCGTGTTGTGTGGTTGCGGAGAGGAACAGCCGGCGCCATCGGAAACCGGGAGGGAAGGCGGGGATGTCACCATCGTCGATCCGAACGGGGCGGTGATCGAGGGCGACGTGCCCGCGGTTACCCAACGGTCGGCACCCCCGGCCGCCGACGCGCGCGCCGTCGCGGCGAACTACGCCGATGCGGTCGAGCGGTTTGCGAGCATCGTGATGAAGCGGCCGCGGCCGGTGGACGCGATTCCGACAATGCGGACCTTTTCCGTGCGACACGCCATCGTCGAGTCGACGCTGCGCCACTGGCAGCGTGACTTTGCCGAGAAGGGGGCCGCCGTCTTCCGCCTGTACAACAGCCATGGGACCGGCGACGGGCTGGACAGCATCGCCATGCTGCCCACGAGCGACAAGTACGAGGTGATCCGCACGCTCGGCACCGCCGGGCCCGCCCACGATGTGTCCAACGCCAACGTGATCGAGTGGCTCAAGCAACTCGAAGCCGAGCACGACTGGGTGCTCACCGGCTGCGGCTACGATTTTCTCGCGGGCTACCTGGTGAACGAGCCGGCCGACATCGCGAAGCTCGCGGTGGACATCACCGAACTGTGCCCCGACCTGGTGCCCGGCCGCTACCCGAGCGTGACCGACCTGGCAATGGACCTGCGGCAAGGCAACCTCTTTTTGCGGTGGGAGTGAACCGTGGCGCAGCGCGATTCGGAGTTGACCGATCCATTGGGCCGGCGCGTGACGCTCCGCGAGCGCACCTGGCATGGCCACATTCTCAAGGGGCATCCCGAGGTCGGCAGCGATCGCCACCTCGTGGAACGGGCGGTGATGGCACCGGCACAAATCCGCTTCAGCCGCTCCGACAGAGCATGCCGGTGTTACTATGGCCAAGGCCCGCGCCGGGGGCTTATGATTTGTGTCGTCGCGGATGTGGAACGGGGCATCGTGAAGACCGCGTACTTGAGCCGGCGGATCGCCGGAGGTGATCTGGAATGGTCCGAACCGACATGATCGAGGGCACGATCGACCAGGCATTGTGGTTTCACTACGACATGGCGTCGGATGTGTTGTATCTGCGGCTTGCCGAAGGTCGCGATCGGCCGGCCGTGGGTGAAGAGAATGACGAAGGAATCATCGTGCTGACCGACGAACAGACGAATCAATGCATCGGGCTGACGATCGTGAACTGGTGGAAACGCTACGGGCAGGATGAACTGCCCGACTCGATCCAGATGCTCGAACGGTTCATCGAACCCTGGGCGTCGCGTCTTGTGGCATGAGCTTTTGTGAAGGGATCGACATGACGCCTGCGCAATCGATTCTGACCGGTCGCCTGCATCGTTCGATGAGCTTTGCCCAGAAGGTGTACGCGCTGTGTGCCCGGGTGCCGGCGGGGCGGGTGACGACGTACGGCGCGATCGCCGCGGCCCTGGGCAAGCCGCACGCGGCCCGCGCGGTCGGCCAGGCGCTCAATCGCAACCCATATGCCCCGGCGGTGCCGTGCCATCGCGTGGTCGGCGCCGATGGCAGACTGACAGGTTTCGCCGGGGGGCTGCGGAAGAAAAAGCGCATGCTCGCGGCCGAGGGCGTGGCGTTCCGCGGCGAGCGGGTGGTGCTGAATTGCGTGCATCGGTTCAGGTGAGTACCGCCAAACGCGGTAAACCGCGGCGCTTCATGTTCTGTGGGTGCGGCTGGCATCGGGCTTGCGTATGCTGACCGCTGCACCATGCGACACGCCCGTACCAAGATCATCGCCACGCTGGGGCCCGCTTCGTTCGACGAACAGGTCATCGGCCGGCTCATCGACGCCGGCGCCGACTGCTTCCGCGTCAACTTTTCCCACACCACCGGCGAGAAGGCCGGGCCGCTGATCGCCAAGGTCCGCCGCGCCGCCGAACAGCGCGGCATGTTCATCCCCGTCCTGGCCGACATCCAGGGCCCGAAGATTCGCATCGGCCAGATGCCCGACGACGGCGTGCTGCTCGAAGCCGCGCAGCACTTCACGCTCACCCGACGCGACATCGGCGTGGGCAGCACGGACATCGTCGAGAGCCAGTACGCCCAACTGATCGACGACGTCGAAGTCGGCGCGCAGATTCTGCTGGCCGACGGCACGATCGAACTGGTCGTCGAGCGCATCGACGGCGACGACGTGCTGTGCCGCGTGATCAACGGCGGGCGCCTGACCTCGCGCAAGGGCATGAACCTGCCCCGCACCAAGCTGTCGGTCGAGACCCTGACCGAGAAGGATAAGCGGGATCTGGCCTGGATCGCCGACAGCGATGTGGACATGGTCGCCATCTCGTTCGTGCGAAGCTGTGCGGACATCAACTACGCCCGGCGGCTGCTGGGCGGGGCGAAGATCCCGGTGATGGCCAAGCTCGAATTGCCCGAGGTGCTGGATCGGCTCGACGAGGTGCTGCGCTGCAGCGACGGCGTGATGATCGCCCGGGGCGACCTGGCGGTGGAGGTGCCATTCGAGCAGGTGCCGGCGTTGCAGAAGCGCATCCTCCAGCGGGCCGCGGCACGCGGCAAGTGGGCGATCGTCGCGACGCAGATGCTCGGTTCGATGGTGAAAAACCCCCGCCCCAGCCGCGCCGAGGTCAGCGACGTGGCCAACGCCGTGGTCGACGGCACCGATGCGATCATGCTTTCCGAGGAGTCCGCGACGGGCGATTACCCGATTCAAGCGGTCGATGCGATGAACCGCATCGCCATCGCGGCCGAGGGCATGGTGGATCGCGCGACGATGACCGCGTTCGAGGACGACATTCAGAGCTTCGCCGCCGGGGCGGCCAACGCCGCGGTGGGCGCGGCGCGCCGCCTGCGGGCCAAGGCGATCGTCGCGCTGGCCGGCTCGGGCCTGACCGCCCTGGCGATCAGCAAGTGGCGGCCGGAGTACCCCGTGCTCGCCCTCAGCGCCCACGTGCCCACGCTCCGCCGGCTCAATGTGCTGCGCGGCGTCACGCCCGTCGCCCTCGAACAGATGCTCCAAATGGAGCAGCAGATTCAAGCGTCCGATCGCTACCTGCTCGACCGCGGCTGGGCCCGGCCGGGCGACGTCGTGGTCGTGGTCGCCGCGGTCCCCCTGGGGCAGGAGAAAGCCACCAACACCATCCGCTTCCACCACGTGCGTCAGTGGGACACGCCGGCGTCGTGAATCGGTTCGCGTTGGGTGGGCCGGCCCGTCCCGTTGGTCCGCACCAAGTGCCCGAGCGTTGGCCGGTGGGGTTTGTGTGCGAAAACTGCACCGCCGCGGAACGTCGGGCCGATTCATGCGTATGAATCAGTGATGGCCAGCCCGACCCGACCAACCCGTTGCCGGCGCGAGGCGTTCGAGACGTTCGCCCGGCAGTTGCCGCGCCTGCAGACCGGCGATGCGCTGCTGACCGCGGCGGTGGCGATCAGCATGCACGAGCTGGAGCAG
>CAZUHK010000015.1:13400-18784 GCA_964620345.1 uncultured Planctomycetaceae bacterium | reverse complement strand
GGCTGGGCCGACCGCGTGCGTGCCCGCGTGCACACCGGCGACTTCCGCGCGATGCTGGCCCACGCCCACGACGTGCTGTTCGACGAGCTCGAATTCCGCGGCAACGTCGACGACTACTGCAACGCCCACAACAGTTACCTGCCGATCGTGCTGGAAACGCGGCGGGGCATCCCCATCACGCTCGCGCTGGTCTACCGCGAGGTGTTGCGCCGGCTGGGCATGGTCGTGCATGGGGTGAACACGCCCGGGCACTTCCTCGCGGCCGTGGCCGACCCCGATGGCGGGCTGCTGTACGTCGATCCGTTCAACGGCGGGCGGCTGCTGTCGGCCGATGAGATTTACCAGATGGTCGAGCGGATGGCCGGCGCCCCGGTGCCGCGGACCGAAGACGTGATGCCGCTGGCCCTGCCGGTCCAGTGGCTGGGGCGGATCCTGCGAAACATCGAGTCGGTCTTCGAGCGGGCGGATCGTCCAGACGACCGGGCCGCGATGCGCGACCTGCTGGGCCTGCTCAACCAGATCAAATGACCCGTCGCGTGCTTGGACCGCACCGGCTCAACGCACGCTCAGCGTCGGCCGGCCGGCGTCCGCGGTGTCGCGCTGCGAGATCGCTTGGATGACCTTGCGGCACATCGCTTCCAGTTCGTCGGCCAGTTGGTCGCCGGCGTCGAAGTTCTTGCGCGGGTCGCCCGCGTCGCCGTGGGCGCGGATGGCGGTGTTGATCGGCACGTTGCCCAGCATCGGCAGGTTGAGCTTGTTGGCCATCGCCGCGGCGCCGCCGCGGCCGAAGATGTCGTACTCCTTGCCATCGTCGCCGATGAAGTAGCTCATGTTTTCCACCACGCCCAGCACGGGGATGTCCATCTGCTCGAACATCCGCACCGCGCGGACCGCATCGTCCTGCGCCACGCGCTGGGGCGTGCAGACGATCACCGCGCCGCTCAGCGGCAGCATCTGCGCCAGCGACAGCGGCACGTCGCCGGTGCCCGGCGGCAGGTCGACGATCAGGTAATCCAGCTCACCCCACTCGGTCTGCAACGCAAGCTGCTGGAACGCGCCGTGGGCCATCGGCCCGCGCCAGATCAGGGCCTTCTCCGGGTCGACCAGCTTGCCGATGGTCATCGCCTTGATGCCGTGGATGTAGAACGGGTGAAGCTGCTGTGACGAGCCGGTGGCCTGCTGGTCGTGCAGGCCCAGCAGCGTCGGGGCCGAGGGGCCGTAGATATCACCGTCGAGCAGGCCGACCTTGTGCCCGGCCCGCGCCAGGCCCACGGCGAGGTTGACCGCGATGGTGCTCTTGCCGACCCCGCCCTTACCCGCCCCCACAGCGATGACGTGCTGGACGTTGGGCAGGGGGTTGGAGTCTCGCGCCGTCTGTTGCGGGCTGGGCTGCTCGGTTTGTTGCCGGGGCGGCTGCGCCGGGGGAGCGTCGGTGAACGCCACGTTCACCTGCTTCACCTCGTCGCCCAGTTCGCGCACCGCGGCGTCGATGTCGACGCGCAGTTGCTCCTGCGTGGCCTCGCCGGCGGTCGGCAGCGCCACGGCGACCTTGATGTAGCCATCGCACGCCGCGATGTTGCCCACCAGCCCCGCGGCGACCAGGTCGGCCTTGCCGCTGGGCGCGGGGATCTGCTTGAGCTGATTGATTACCTGTTCTTTGGTAATGGCCATCGGACAAAAACCTTCGGCTTGGGGTGGGCGGGGGATGATAGGGAGGGTCTGAGGAACCGACAACCGGCGTTGGCCGCAATACCCCGCACCGCCGCCAAGTTGTTACGATTTCCGGTGGCCTCACGTAAACGGATCAGGAGCGTGCCATGCGTCGATGCCCTCTGCCGCTGTTTGTTCTCGTGCTGCTCGCCGCAGCGCACCCGACCGGGGCGGATGAGCCGGCGATCGCCGATGCCCAGGCCCCGATCCTGGCCGGCCCCGAACACGGCGGCGGCGATGCGGGCAACAACCCGCGCACCTTCAGCGGCGCCCGCGTGCGCCAACAGCCCGGTGAACGCCTCGAAGCCCTCATCGAATCGCTCAACCTGACCGACGATCAACGTCAGCGCGTCGACGCGCTGGTCGGCCGGTTCACCCAGCAGACGATCGTCCACCGCAAGCTCGCCGGCAAGCTGAGGGCGCAGGTTCAGCACGACCAGCAGGCGGGCGATGCCGAGCAACTGGCCCGGGCCCGCGCCGAGCTGCGGCGGCACGTAGCCGATCGGCCCAAGCCCACCGATCTGCTGATCGACATGGCGGAATTGCTCAATGCTGAACAGAAAGCGAAGCTGCGTTCGATCATCGCCACCCAACGCGCCGGCCGGCAGGCGATGCGAGGCGACCCGGTCGAAACCTTCGCCATGGCCACGCGACTGCTCGATCTCACCGACGCCCAGCGCGACGCGATCGACCAGCGCGTTGGCGTCTATCGCCAGCAGCGCCATGATTTCGAGGCCGAGCACGGCTCCGCCATCAAACGGCTGCTTGGGCGGATGCGTCAGGCCCGCGAGGCCGGCGATGTGACGGCGCAGCGAGCCGCGCGCGACGCCTACCGTGAGCTTCAGCTCAAGAGCCCGGCCTCGTGGAAGGTCGTCCGTGAACTGACCCGACAACTCACCGCCGACCAGCGCCGGCAGCTTCGCCTGATGCGCGACGGGGCCAAACCGGACAAGCCCGCGGATCAAGCCGAACCCGCCGGCGACCGGCTGGACCTTTAGCGGCCTTGTGCGGCGTGAGGAGACGGTTTATCCTTCGGTCGGTCAAGGGATTGACGTGATCAGGGCGCTTTGTCGCATGCCAAGCCGCAACGAATTGAGGGACCGGTACCGTGAGGTGATCGACCGCGTGGGCGAGGCGGCGGCGCGTGTCGACCGCGATCCGCGATCCATCGTGACCATCGCCGTGACCAAGTCCGCCAGCCCCGATCAGATCCGCCAACTGCTGGAGATGGGCCAACAGGACCTCGGTGAGAGCCGCGTGCAGCAGTTGACCCAGCGCGTCGCGACCACGCAGGAGTTCATCGATCGGCACAAGGCGATGACCTCGCCGCGCAAGATCGAGGTGCCCGACTCGGTCCGCTGGCACATGATCGGCTCGCTGCAGCGCAACAAGGTCAAGCAGATGCTGCCGCTGGTGCGGCTGATCCACAGCGTCGATTCGCTGCGGCTGGCCGAGGAGATCCAGACCCAGGCCGAGCGGGCCGACCGCGAGGTCGACGTGCTGGTGCAGGTCAACACCTCCGGCGAGAAGACCAAGCACGGCGTGTCGCTGCCGGCGGCGCCGCACCTGGTCGAGCAGATGCTCACGATGTTCAACGTCCACGTCCGTGGCCTGATGACCATGGCCCCCGCCGGCGACCCGGAGCAGACGGCCCGGCCGGTGTTCCAGCGCACCGCCGAGGTATTTTACGAGATGCAGAAGTCCGCCCGATATACCGAGCAGTTCAACGTGCTGTCGATGGGCATGAGCGACGACTACGAGATCGCCGTGGAATGTGGGGCGAACGTGCTGCGTATCGGCCGGGCGCTGTTCGGCGGCGATGAGCACGATCACCTCGATTGATTCGGGCGGGGCGATGATTCGATTCACCGCGTACACCGCGATCGTGCTGGGCACGCTGATGGCCGGCTACGGCGGGTGGATGCGGCATGAGTTCGAGCGATCGCTCGCATCGCCCGGCCATGCAAAGCCGACGGGACACGAGCTGCACGCGCGCGACGTGGTGCTGGGCCTGGGCGAGTTCTTCGCCGCGACCGGCGCGGTAAGGAACCCGGCGGCGGTGGCCGAACGCACTTGGTTGGTCATCGCCGCGATGCTCGGCGGCGGGGCGGTGCTGTTCGTCTTCGGCGTCATCGTCCTGCTCGCGAGCGGCCGGCGCAAAACGAAGCTAGACTTCGAATACCCACACCCCCCGAACCCATAGGGAATCGGCGGGATGAATCGCAACCGGCTGAACTTTCTCGTTGACGGCATCACCGCGCTGGCCGCGCTGAACCTGGTGTTCACCGGGCTGTTGATCTACTTCGTCCTGCCGCCGGGCTCGGGCCGGACCATGACGGTGCTGAACGGCGACCGCCACGGCTGGGGCGACGTGCATTTCTGGACGGCGATGGTCGTGCTGGCCCTGGTGCTGGTGCACGTCGCGCTGCACTGGCCGTGGGTGTGCATGATGGTTGGCCGGATGTGCGGCGGCGGGGCGGCGCTTCCGCGCGTGAAGCGCAACATCGCGGGCGCCGCGGCCGTGCTGCTCATCGCGTCGTTGATCGGCGGCCTGTTGTGGGGCGCCGCGGCGATCAGGCAGACCGACCCCGCGCCGCGGCGCGGTCAGGACGCCGAACCCCAGCGTTTGCATGAAGGCCGCGGCCGACAGGAACGCCGCGGCTGGTGGCGCGATCAGCCCACCGGCATGCTCTGGCGAAGCTGCGACACGGCGTCGGAAATGATCGAAAGCGCCTGATCGATCTGCTCGTCGCTCGTATCGCGAGACAAGCTGAACCGCAGCGATCCGTGCGCGACCGGTTCGTCCAGGCCCATGGCCAGCAGGATCGGCGAGGGCTCGAGCGAACCGCTGCTGCACGCGGCCCCGGCCGAGGCGTACACGCCCTGTTCGCTGAGGAGGATCAAAAGCGCCTCGGCCTCGAGCGGGGGAAAGGCAATGTTGGCGGTATTGCCCAGGCGCGGCGCGCCCGCGGCGTTGACCACGCCGTCGGGAATCGACTCGACGAGCGATGTTTCGAAGCGGTCGCGCCGGGCCTGAACCTGCCGCGGCCCGTCGCCGGCCAACCACGTCGCGGCCAGTTCCGCGGCCGTGGCCATGCCAAGAATCGCCGGGACGTTTTCCGTGCCGCCGCGCCGCTCGCGTTCCTGCGGGCCGCCGATGAGTTGGGGCCGCAGCCGCGTGGCGCTGCGCAAGTACAGGCCACCGACGCCCTTGGGGCCGTGGAACTTGTGGGCCGAGAACGACGCGGCGTCGATCGGCAGCTCCGCGAGGTGCATCGTGAGTTTGCCCACGGCCTGCGTCGCGTCGGTGTGCAGCGGTACGCCCGCGCTGCGGCACAGCTCGCCGATCCGTTCGATGGGCTGGATCACGCCCGTCTCGTTGTTCGCCCAATGCACGCTGACCATGGCGATCTGGTCGGCCCGCTGGTTGAGGTGTTCGGCCAGTTCATCGGGGTCGACCAACCCCGTGCGGTTCATGCCCAGCCGCACGATGCGGTAGCCCTCGCGCTCGAGTTGTTCGCACGGCTCGCGGACGGCCGAATGCTCGGCGAGCGAGGTGAGAATCGTCTTGCGCGGGCTGCGATCGCGGTCGCGCACGGCGGTGATGCCGCGCAGCGCCAGGTTGTTCGCCTCGGTCGCACCGGAGGTGAAGATGATCTCGCGATCGCGCGTGC
>CAZUHK010000015.1:11564-13390 GCA_964620345.1 uncultured Planctomycetaceae bacterium | reverse complement strand
CATCAGTTCATCATAGATGATCCTGTCGAGCGTTTCGACATTGGCCATGTCGGGCGGGAGGAGATCAATCCCCTGCGCAACCAGCCGCTTGCGATAAAAGCTTTCGGTCATGACGTTGCGCGTGCCCAGCAGGGCGGCGACCCGCTCGCGCGCCAGGTCGAGCTTGCGTCGCACGGATTGGCCGGCGCGATGCACGCTGGAAGGGTTGGCCCAGTCGTCGCGCAGGGCGGCGGCGACCGCCTCGACGACCTGCGGCGCCGGCGCGGTGGTGGCGTTGTTGTCCAGGTAGATCGGCCGGGTCATGACGACATGATAGGCCCGCGCGACTGCGCCGTGCCGCCGATGTGCGGCGGCGGCCTGCGTGCCCGCGCCGAGGCGATGACCGGCGACAGGTGGGCGGCCGACCCGGCGTGCTACCTGACCGACGCCGAAATCAGCGCGACCGCTCAGGTCGTATAGTCGGCGTTGATCTCGACGTACTTGCGGCTCAAATCGCAACCCAGCACGGTGCAGCTCGCTTGGCCTCGACCAAGCTCGATGTCGATCGGCACGTCGTGCCGGCGCATCGCCGCGGCGACCTTCTTCTCGCTGAACGCAACCGGGGCGCCGCGGCGGAACACGGTCGTGCCGGCGATGGCGATGGTTAGGGCCTCGGGCTTGGCCTTCGCGCCGCTTCGGCCGACGGCGGCGGCGATGCGGCCCCAGTTGGGGTCGACGCCGTGGACGGCCGTCTTCACCAGCGGCGAGTCGGCAACGGTCCGCGCCGCGCGGTGCGCCTCAGGCCCCGACGCCGCGCCGGTCACGGTCACGTGGATCACGTGCTCGGCGCCTTCGCCGTCGGCGATCACCTGGTAGGCCAGGTCGCGGCACAGATCGGCCAGCGCCGCGGCGAAGGCGTTGTAGCTCCGCCCGGGCTTGCTGATCTTGCTCGCGCCCGAGGCGCCGTTGGCGAGGATGGCGATGGTGTCCGACGTGCTGGTGTCCGAATCGACGGTGATGCGGTTGAAGCTGCCATCGGCGTTGACCGCGTCGCGCAGCGCGCGGCGCAGCAGCGGCGCGCCGATCGCCGCGTCGGCGGTGAGAAACACGAGCATCGTCGCCATATTGGGCGCGATCATGCCCGAGCCCTTGGCGATGCCGCCCAGGTGCACGGTGGTCGAGCCGAGCTTCGCCGTGCGGCAGGCGGCCTTGGGCACCAGGTCGGTGGTGAGGATGGCCTTGGCCGCGGCGGCGTCGGCGGCCGGGCCGCGGGCCAGTTGCGGCGTGAGGGATTCGATGCCGGCCAGCACCTTGTCGATCGGCAGGCGGTGGCCGATCACGCCGGTGGAGAACGGCATCACCCGGCGCGGGTCGCAGCCCAGCGCCGCGCCGGCGGCGGCGCACATGTTCAGCGCATCCTCGACGCCCCGAGCGCCGGTCGCGACGTTGGAAATGCCCGAGTTGCACACGAACGCCCGGCCGGTCGCGCCCCGCATGTGCTCGCGGCCGACGATCACCGGGGCGCCCACGACCCGGTTGGTGGTGAACATCGCCGCGAGCGTGGCGGGGGCTTGACTGACGATCATCGCCAGGTCAGCCGCGCCCGATGGCTTGATGCCGCAGGTCGTGCCGCCGGCCACGAAGCCGCGCGGCCGGGTGATGCTGTGCAGATTCCGTGGCATGGCGGGATTGTAACCGCGCGGCCGGCAGGTCGCGGCGCGAAGGGGCGGTCATTGCGCGAAGGTGAAGGGGTTGCCCAGGTCCTCAAGGATCAGCCCGAGGAAAGCTGATGGCGCGCGCTCCAGGTCGAACACGTCGCTGAACCCATCAATGTCCGCCAACAGCAG
>CAZUHK010000015.1:0-11554 GCA_964620345.1 uncultured Planctomycetaceae bacterium | reverse complement strand
GAAGGGGTTGCGGCCGGGCCGGCCCCCGCCCACGCCCTCGGGCGTGAACGAGATGCCAAACGACGTGTCCCCGCCCAGCGGGTCCACGGCCACCGCGACGGTCACCAGCATCCGCGGCAGGCGCCGCGTGACCAGCACCGACACATCGCGCGTTTCGTTGTTCTCCAGATCGAGCGACTGGGAAAACGACACGTGATACTTCGCCGACAGCAGGTAGTCGAAGCCGTAGCTGAAGATGAGCGAGTTGACGCTTTCGATCCGGCGGAGCTGGGCGAAGCTGCTCAGCCGCGGGTTGTGGTCGTAGGTCAGGCCGAAGTTCCACTGCTCCATCTGATCCGAATCGAAGCTCCAGGTGACGTTGCCCACGGTGTGCAGCGTGTCGGTGACCTGCCAGGCGACCTCGCCCCAGAAGTGATCGCCGGCCAGCGAGAACTCGGGCCGATAGTCGAAGAACCGCGGCAGGGGCGATTCGCGGACCGTGTCGTCATCCTGAATGACCAGGTCGGTGTCGATGCGCAACCAGTCGACGCTGCGCCAGTTGCCCGGCCCGCCGCGCTGCGTCTGGAACGTGTTGCGCAGGCCCAGGCGAATGGTGTGGCCCTCGGCCAGGGATTCGACATCGAAGTCGAACACCGGCAGGTTCTGCTGCTCGATGTTCGTCCATGCGTAGCCGGCGTGGACGCTGGGCTCGATGATGTGTCGCAGGCGATGCACATCCAGCAGCCGGCTCTCGGCGCCGTCGTAGGTGTTGGTGAAGGTGGTGTGCAGCTTCACGCCGGCCTGTCCCCACCAGCGGACGTTCTCGTCCTCACCGCTGAACGAGGAGAAGTCTTCTTCGTACAGCGTGACCCGGCCGGTGAGGTAGGGCACCACGTCGATGGGGCCGACCTTCAGCGGCAGGTTCAGTTCCTGCCGGCTGTCGAATCGATAGATCTCGTCCTCGTTGAGCCCCGCGGCGCTCAGCGCCGCATCGAACCGCGTGGTGTTGGCCATGCCGAACAGCGCGACCGACTCAGCCATGTTGAAGCCCAGCTCGCGCGGCGTCTGCTCGGGCAGGTTGATCCGCATCAGCGAGGCGCGGTTCTCGCTGAACCACGTCACCGCGTCGCCGAACAGCGACGTGCCCAAGCGGTAGTACGCCAGTTCGGGCAGCTTGTCGACGGTGTAGCCGGGCGTCTGAAGCTGCGTGAGCTGCGGGACGAAATCCAGCAGGTCAAACTTGGTCAGGAAGGTGAACGCCCAGTCTTCTTCCTGCTTCTTGGCGTAGAGTGATGTCTCCCACGGCTTGTCGGTCGAAGCGCGGTCGGGGAAGAACTCTTCGAGGAACGTCGGGTCGCTGATGTAGCCGACCTCGGCCGAGACTTCCCAGTTGTCCGGCAGATCGTGGCGGTGCTGCCAGAAGCCCATGCCGCGCAGGTTGTCTTCGGGTTCGACCTCCTCGCGGCCGCCGGGTTCATCGTCGCCCGCATCGTACATCAGGTAGCCGTCGGCGTTGCCGAACGCCTTGGGCACGTTGTAATTCATGTCGAAGCCGATCGCGCCGCCGCGGTTGGTGTAGGCATCGCCGATCAGCTCCAGATCGACCCCCTCGGGCGCCTGCCGGTCAGCCAGGGCGAACAGATCCCACCGCGAGCGGACGACCATGCCATCGCGCCCATCGAAATTGACCGACAGGCGGCGCAGCGGCGAGTCGGCGGCCGTGCCCGACACGCCCGGCCAATAAAACACCGGGACGCCGGCCGTCCGCATGGTCAGATCCTCGGCCTGATAGCGGATGCGGTCGTCGCCCTCGGGCGACCGCTCGCGATCGATCGTCAGCTCGCCCACGCCCAGCGCGAAGTGCGGCTCGGCGAACTCGCTGGTGCTCAGCGTGGCGTTGTGCGCCCGCCACTGGTTCTGCGCGGTCTGCATGATCTTCTCAGCCCGCACATAAATCGGCACCTGCCGCTTGATGTCCCACGTGAAGAAGACCGCTTCGAGCACAACCGCCCGGTCGGTCTGCAGGTCATAGAACACGCGGGGCCCGCGCAGGGTGTACTCGCCGTTGGTCGCCACGACGTTGCCTTCGAGGTACACGCCGCGCACCGCCCGCACGTCGGCCTGCTGGCCGGTCAGGGCACCGGGGGCGGTGAAGATCACCGCGCGATCCGCGGCCAGCGACATGCCCTGCCGCGTGTCGGGGTCGTGATACATCACCCGCACGTCGCCCACGAGCAGGGCGTAGCTCTCGTCTTCGCCTTCCTGGTAGACGATGCGGCCGGCGTTGAACTGAACCAGGCGGAGGCGCCGGGCGTCTTCATCCTCATCGTCGGCCGGGCGGTCGGGCGCATCGGGCGCGTCGGGCGGCGCCTTGGCCTCGGGCGGCAGCGGTGGGGCGTCGTCGGGCTCATCGTCGGGACCGGGGCGGACCGGCGGCGTATGGTCGATCACCACTTCGGGCAGCGGCGGCACGTCCTCGCCGCGTGTCCGGCTCTGCCGGCGGACGCGCTCGGCGAAGACATCGCGCGGATACAGCGGTTGCTGATCGGCCCGGGCGATGATGTTCTCACTCAGGGCCCGGTAGTGGCGCTGCAGCCGGGCGTTGGCCGCCTGCACCAGCGCCTCGCCCTCGGCGGATTCGCGCACCAGTCGATCGGCGGCGAGCTTGACGCGGCCCTGGATCAGCGCGGTGATCAGCAGCCGCCGCGCCTCGGCGTTGATCGGCCCGTGGCCGCCCAGCTCCGTGACGTTGTCCAGGTAGATCGCCAGTTGCGTCGGCCCGCCGCGCTCGGGGCTGGGGGTGATGTACACCACCGCGCCATCGGCCTTGAAACCGTAGGAACCGATGGCGATCCGGGCATCGCGGTCCAGCAGCACGCGCCGGGTGCCGCCCGAGTCCCACGTCGTGGCACGCAGGGCCTTCATCTCGAGGTCGGCCTTGAGCGGCGTGTCGGGCAGAATCGCGCCTTGCGGATCGCGCGGCCGGGTCGGGTCGAACCCGTCCTGGGCCGCGGCCAACCGCGGCGCACCGAGCAGCACGACCAACCCCAACAGCCGCAACAGCCGGCCGATGTCGCGACGAGAATTGCCTGGTTGCCCCATGCAGACGGCCTCTCCAAACGGATCAGCGGCGATTATAAGTAACCCGTGCGCCACAACAACTTACCGCGCTACGCGCCAAGCCCCGGCTTGAGTCGCGCCGGCGCCGCGGCGACGGTCGGCCCGTCACGCAGCACCACGATCTCCCACAAGTCCAACGCGCTGCACTTGAACTGCAACGCCAGGCCCATCGGGCAGCCGGCCAGCACCTCGGCCAGCTCCAGGTCGCTCTTCCAGCCGACCTTGACGAAGATCGGGTTGAGCCGTCGCTCGAAAAAACGCACCGGCGCGTAGGTCGATGCGAAGTGATTGAGGATGACGATCGACCCGCCGGGCCGCAGCAGGCGCCGGGCGTGGTGCAGCAGTTTCACCGGGTCGCTCACAACGGTGATCACGTGCGTGATGAGGATGTGGTCGAAGCGGCCACGGGCAAGCGGCGGGGCCATCGCGTCGGCCTGGATCAGGTCCACGTGAGCCAGCCCCTCGGCGTCGCACCTGGCTTGCGCCTTGGCGAGCATGCCCCGGCTCAGGTCAAACCCGACCACCCGCACGTCGTGCGGGTACAGCGGCAGGGTCATGCCCGTGCCCACGCCCAGGTCGAGCACGCGGTCGCCGGGCTTGAGGTCCAGCGCCTGGATCGCCCGCTGCTGTCGCTTGTGCACCAGCCGGCCGAACGTCGCGTCGTAGAAGCGCGACCACAGGTCGTACAACCCGCCGGTGCTGGATTCGTGCATGTACTTGGACATGGCGGGCAGACTACCGCCGGGGCGGTACAAACAACAAGCCGCGGTCGATGACCGCGGCCTGCAATGCGCCGGAGTGGATTCGAACCACCACGGGATTTAACTCCCACAGCGACCTCAACGCTGCGCGTCTGCCAGTTCCGCCACCGGCGCCGGGTGGAGAAACAGAAGTATAAACCGATCGGCGGCGCGATGTCGAGACGGCGCGTTTGCCAGCGGTGCGGCAGGCGGGTATCACACGCTGATGCTTCCTGCGCGAAGGCAACAGGTGCTTCTGCTGGTCGCGCTGATCGCCCTGGTGGCGCTCAGCGGCGCGATGATGCCCGGCGTGGCCAATGCGCCGGGGTTTGTCGCGGTGCAGCTTTCGCCGGCGTCGCTGGGCGGGCTGGTCGCGTGGCTGGCCCTGGCCGTGGCCGCGGGGCTGATCGTGGCGGCGGTGGGCAACGTGATGGCCGGCGCGGCGCTGCTGGCCGCGGCGATGCTGGGGCCGGCGGCCAGCGGCGGGGCGATCGAGGCGTGGCTGCGCACGCATGCCGACCCCGGGCGGTACATGCTGCTGGCGCTGGACGCGATGGCCTGGGCCCTGCCGTTCGCCGCGATGGTGCTGATCGCGCACTGCGGCCGCGACCGGCTGCGACACATGCTGCCGGCGTGGCTGCGGGCGGCGCACTACCAGGAACTGGCCGAGGGTGAGCAGCCGCCGCCGTTTCAGTCCGCGGCCGCCGCCGGCCCCGTGCTGCTCAGCGCCGCGGTGGTGTTCATGCTCAAGCGGTCGCTGACCGTCGATTACATCGCCACGCTGCTGATCGGCCTGTGCCTGCTCACGCTGGCGTGGCTGGCGGCGCTGGTCGGCCGGATGGTGATGGAGCGCGGCGCCGGCGGCTTGCAGTGGCGCACGCCGGTCGCCTCGAGCTTCCTGGGCGGCGTGGTGGCGATGGCGGTCGGCTCGGCGATCGCGATGATCCTGCTGGCCAGCGCCGACAGCGGGCAGGTCATCGGCGGTCTGCTGGTGGCGTTCACCGTGGCCGGGCTGGTCGGCCATCAGATGTTCCCGACGCGCACGCGGCTGACGTTCATCGTCGCGCCGCTGCTGCTGGCGGTCGCGGCCTACGGCTGGACGGCGACGACCGTGGCCGACGCCGATGAACTGCTGCACCGCCTGTTCCAGCCCAACGCCGCGGGGGGCAACACGCCGCTGCTGCCCCTGGCGCTGGCCCTGCCGGCCCACTACGCCTCGGCCGGGGTGCTGGGCTCGCTGCTGGGCGTGGGCTGGAGCCAGTCGCTGCACGCGGCCAATCAGAAGCACGTGACGGTGGTGGACGCCTGACCGGTGACCACCGCGGCCCGGCCGATATCCGATTTGTTGTATGGTCGTTAAGCCGACCCTACTATGGATCGGTCGGGGCCTGACGTCGGCTCATCGCCGTGCGTCCTTGCCAGGAGATGCCCATGCCCGTGGAGACACCCGTGAGCCCCCAATCGCTCAGTGACGTTCAGGCCCTCGCCGACAGCCGCCGCGTGCCGATCGACAAGGTCGGCGTGAAAAACGTGACCTACCCCATCCGCCTGCGCACCCGCGACGGCGGCGAGCAGCACACCGTGGCCGTGGTCAACATGTACGTCTCGCTGCCCCATCACCAGAAGGGCACGCACATGAGCCGCTTTCTGGAAGTGCTCAACGAGCACGCCCAGGAGATCGACCCGACCGACGTGATGGCCATCTGCCACGACATGAAGCAGCGGCTCAACGCGGCCGATGCCCACCTCGAGCTCACCTTCGACTACTTCATCAACAAGAAGGCCCCGGTCACCGCGATGCCGGGCATCATGTCCTACAAGGTCACCTTCGAGTGTGTGAGCAACGGGGCGGACGACTTCACGATGTCGGTCAAGGTGCCGGCCACGTCGCTGTGCCCCTGCTCCAAGGCGATCAGCGCCTACGGCGCTCACAACCAGCGTTGCGAGATCGAAGCCCGCGTCCGCGTCGAGGGCCTGCTGTGGATCGAGGAACTGGTCGCCCTGTGCGAAGCCGCGGCCAGCGCGCCGGTCTACTCCGTGCTCAAGCGCCCCGATGAGAAGCACGTCACCGAAGAGGCGTACGACAACCCCAAGTTCGTCGAAGACATCGTGCGCGACCTGGCCGTGATGCTCGAAAACGAAGACCGCATCACCTGGTACGCGATCAACTCGGAAAACTTCGAGTCGATCCACGCTCACAACGCTTATGCGTACATCGAGAAGGACAAGCGCGAGGGGTGAAGCCCGCTCGACCGTGAAGTCATCGAAGCCCGGCGACGGCGGTCGCCGGGCTTTATTCATGGATTTGGGGTGCTGAAGGTCACTTGCGTGCACCGAGGCAATGCGCCGATTTGCCGTGATTGCCGCGGCGGGATATCATCTACATATCCGGATGAATGGATGAAAGGCAACCCGCGATGCACATCGCCGATGTTTTTGCGCAACACTCGCCCACGTTCAGCTTCGAGTTCTTCCCGCCCAAGAAGGACGAGGGCTGGCAGTCGCTGTTCGAGGAGATCAAAGATCTCGAGGCGCTGCGGCCCCACTTCGTCTCGGTCACCTACGGTGCCGGGGGCACGACCCGCGAGGCGACGCACGACCTGGTCGTGCGGATCAAGAAAGACACCACGCTCGACCCCATCCCTCACCTCACCTGCGTCTGCCACGGCGAGCAGGACATCCAGGGCATCCTCGAACGATACGCCCAGGCGGGGGTGAGCAATATCCTCGCGCTCGGCGGCGACGCGCCCAGGTGGATGGAGGATTACGACAAGACCAAAGATGCCTTCCAGTACGCCGCCGACCTGGTGCGGTTCATCCGCGAGTTCAACGACACCGGCGCCCACCCGGACCGGCGCGGGTTCGGCATCGGCGTGGCCGGCTTCCCCGAAGGCCACCCCGCCACGCCCAACCGTGTCGACGAGATGGACTTCCTCAAGGCCAAGATCGACGCCGGGGCCGACTACATCTGCACGCAGTTGTTCTTCGAGAACCGCGACTTCTACGACTTCCGCGAGCGGTGCGAGCTGGCCGGCATCGACGTGCCGATCATCGCCGGCGTGATGCCGATCACCTCCGGCGGGGTGTTCAAGCGGCTGCCCAATCTCGCGGCCGGGTCACGCTACCCGGCGAAGCTGCTGCGGCGGATCCTGCGCGACCTGGACGACGCCGACGCGGTTCGTCGCGTCGGCATCGACTGGGTCACCCAGCAGTGCCGCGACCTGCTGGACAATGGCGTGGCGGGGCTGCACTTCTACACGCTCAACCGCTCGGGCGCGACGGTGGAGATCTACCGCCGCCTGGGCGCGGCGGATTCGACCGAGCTTGGGCAACTGGCTGACGACGGGATGATGTGAGTCGCGTCGCTTCGTCGGGGACACGCCGGTATGCTGTGCGGCCTATGAATCGGATCGAAACGATCTTCGCCGAGCTTCGCCGCGAAAATCGCAAGGCGTTGATGCCGTTCGTCACCGCGGGCTATCCGTCCATGGCCGCGACCCAGGCGATCCTGCCGGCGATGCAGGCCGGCGGGGCGAGCATCTGCGAAGTGGGCTTCGCGTTTTCCGATCCGATCGCCGACGGGCCGGTGATCTCCGCGTCGATGACCGACGCCCTGGCCGCGGGCGCCACGCCCGATGGCGTGTTCGACACCCTCCAAGCCCTGCGCGACCGGGTGTCGATCGGTCTGGTGGCGATGGTGAGCTACTCGATCGTCCATCGCATGGGCGTCGATGTATTCATCGCCCGGGCCAAGGCGGCGGGGGTGGAGGGGTTCATCTTCCCCGACCTGCCGCTGGAGGAGAGCGAGGCGGTGGCCGGGCCGGTGCGCGATGCGGGGCTGACCAGCTCGCTGCTGGTCGCGCCGACCAGCTCGCCGCAGCGGGCCAGGCAGATCGCCGCGGCGTGCAGCGGGTTCGTCTACGCCGTGGCCCGCACGGGCATCACCGGTGAGTCCGAAGCGGCGCCCCAGGGCCTGGCCGAGCGCGTGGCGCTGCTGCGCGAGGCGACGGACCTGCCGATCGCCGTGGGATTCGGCATCAGCCGGCCCGAGCACGTGGCCGCGGTCGTCGAGCACGCCGACGCCGCGATCGTCGGCTCGGCGCTGGTGCGTCAGATCAGCCAGGTGCGCGATCAGCCGCCGGCCCAAATCGCGGCACACGTCCAGCGGTTCATCGCCGAGTTGTGCCAGGGATTGGGCTGAGAAAGGAACAGCCCCGCTTTGTGGTAGAAGACGGGGCCGTTCGCACCTGAAGACTCTTGAAGATAGCGCTGCATCGGCCTGGAGTCGCGCCCGGCGGCGCTCAGTTCGTATCAATCCTGCGTGGCCCGCTCGCCGGTGGAGCGGCGAACAACAGACCACCCCGGTTCTGCCGATCGGGGGGGGCTGTCCGCATGCGCGATTAGTGATTGAATCAGGCGCGGCGGCGGCGGTAGAGCATCATCGCCAGGCCCGAGCCGAACAGCGCGATCGTCGCCGGTTCGGGCACGATGCGCATGTCCTTGAGGATGTTCACCTGGGAGCCGGTCTGACCCACCGGCGCCAGGGCGAAGTCCCATTGCGCAGCCCAGGTGACGTTGTCGGGGCCCAGGATGCTGGGGCTGGACAGCAGGTCGCTGGCCGCGCCGTCGTTGAACAATTCCAGGAAGCTGACCTCGGTGCGCTCGTCGCCGCCGTCCGCATCGGAGTCGTCGTACACCCGCAAGCCGAAGGCGTCCGGGGGATTGCCGCCGCCGGAGACGACGGTCTGCTCGGTCACGGCCGTGCTGCCATCGGACTGCGTGAAGGTGTTGCCCAGGGCGTTGGCGGTGACAGTGTCGTTGTCGGGGGTGTTGGAGGTGTCGAAGTCGGCGTACTCGAAGACCGTCAGCGACAGCGCGTTTTCGGTGAGGTTTTCCAGCTCGAAGGTGATCTTCATCAGCGAGTTGCCCGAGCCGGCCGCACCACCGGTGAGGGCGTAGGTGGCGGTCACCTGGTAGGTCGGGTCGACGGCGCTGTCGTTGTACCGCAGCACGGTCTGGTCGGTGCTGGCGTTTTCTGCGACGAAGTTGAGGTCGGTGATGGGGAACTCATCGTTGGTGCCATCGCCGATGAAGAAGCCGTGGGCGAAGAGGTGATCGACGCCGTCCACGAGGTAGTCGACGAACTGGTCGCCTTCATCGGTGCCGGCGGCGTTGATGGTGGCCGAGGAGTTGCCATCGGTAATGACGGTGGCCCGGGCGGCGTGGCCGGCGAGGGCGATGGCGATGGCGACAGCGGCGATGTTCAGGGTTTTGGAGAGCTTCATCTTCCGGACTTCCTCTGTTGAGGCACGCAGCGGGGCTGATTTGGTGAACCGAACTACGGTTCGCCGGGGCCGCTCTCCAGAGCCCGATTCAGCCACGTTGTGTGCGGGACGGTTCACAGACCAACGTCTTCCCGCGAACTAGCTTTCCTCCGCCTCTGGAGCAGTGTGCCACATGGCGGGGAAAAGTCAAATGTTTTACACCGGCGGCGATGAAAAAACTTCGCGCCGCCGGCCCGCTCACCGCCCGCGGCGCAGCAGCGCCAGGCCGCCCAGCGCCAGCAGAGCCAGCGAGGTCGGCTCGGGCAGCGGGGTTTCGGAGTCCAGGGCGATGTCCTTGATCTTGCTGATAACCACCTCGTCGTCGGCCGAGCCCGCGGCACCGAGGGTGAAGTCCCAGCCGAAGGCCCAGTTCACATCACCGACGACCGGCCCGGGGTTGTCGGTCAGCGTGGTGGTCGCGCCATCGCGCAGCGAATCCAGCAGCGTCGAGCCGGTGTCGGCTTGGAAGGAACCGGGCGCCGGGCTGACCACGGTCTCCTCGACCGAGCCGGTGACGTTGTCATCCTGCTGGGCGGTGTTGCCGCTGACGATACTCAGCGTGTCGTCCACGTCGGCCTGAAAAACGTCGAAATCCACATACTGGAAAAAGTTCAGGTTTAGCTGCGTATCGGTCTTGTTCGTCAGCACGATCGATTCGGAGACGCCGGCCGCGCCCGACAGGGAGGTGCCGCCGGTGAGCGTGTACTTGACCTGCACGCGGAGTTGGTTGTTCTCGAAAGTCAGGTCCAGCACTTCGTCGCCGGCGTCTAAGTCTTTGTCGGCGGTGGTGGCGACCATGCCGCCCAACGAATCGATCGGCGCTTCGGGGCCGGTGGTGCCGATGCGGTACCAGAACCACTGCTTTTTGAGGACGTCCACCCCGTCGATGCGGAGGTCGACGTTGCTGAATTCGCCGTCGACGTCGAACTCAAGCTCGGCGTTGCGGTCGACCAAGGTAATGGGCGTGATCGGTTCGGCGTGCGCCGCGCCGACCGCGATCACCACGATTGCCGCCATCAGCGTTTGCGATGTCGTGTTCATCTTCCAAGTTCTTCCTGCGGTCCGGTCCGACCGCCTTGTTCTGCCCGGTGAAAAGCCCGCCCCGTGCACATGCACGAGGTGATCCATCGTCTGGCCTTGATCGCGTTGTTGGTTTCGCATGTCTTTCTTGAACCCTGACCGATTGAGGGCGACCCGCTCGCACTCACGATCGCCGCGCGAAGTCCCGCTGAACGACACGGGGCGTCGGACGATCTGCGGCAACGTGCCGCTCACGCCGCCAAAGGCGCGGCTCGCTCTGCTCTCAGGGTTCCCACCGTCGCGGGCCAGATCAGGCCCGGTGGACCTTCGGAGACTACACCGCCTGCCCGCGGAGGTCAACCGGAAAATCACATTTTTCGTTGGTTAACAGGCGATGTCTGTGACGCGAAAATCGGTTGTTATGGCGCACCAGGCGGGAATCTGGGGACCAAGGCGCAGCGGTCGGGGCTTAAGACCTGGGTGTGGCTCGTTGGTAGTCCATCACCGTGAAGGCGTAGGCGTGGCGAGTGTCGGCCGGGTGTTTTTCGGACGCCAGCAATTTCCACTGGTCGGCCTCAAAGCCCTCGAAGCGTGCATCGCCTTCGAGCTCGGCATGCACGCGCGTCAGCACCAGCCGGTCGGCCCGGCCGATCGCCGCGGCGTAGACCTGCTGGCCGCCGATGATGAACACCCGCTCGTGCCCCGCGGCCGCGGCCAGATCGATCGCTTGATCGATGCCGTGCGCTACGCTGACGCCCGGGGCCGACCAGTCATGCCGCCGGCTGACCACGATGTTCATGCGTCCGGGCAGGGGCCGGCCGATCGATTCGTACGTCCGCCGGCCCATCACCACCGCGTGGCCCATCGTCCGCCGCTTGAACTGTTTGAGGTCGTCCGGCAGCCGCCAGGGCAGGTCGCCGGCCCGGCCGATCACGTCGTTCTCCGACGCGGCGACGATGAGCGTAACAGAGATTGTCGATTGTCGATTTTCGAATTTCGAGTTGGGGCAGGTCATGGATGGCCGTCGCGGGTAGCGGTGCTGTCAAATCGACAATCGACAATCACGACTTCTTCACACCGCCACGCTCGCCTTGATGTGGGGGTGCGGGTCGTAGCCGATCAGCTCGAAGTCGTCGTAGCGGAAGTCGAAGATGTTGTTTACCTCGGGGTTGATGCGCATCTTCGGCAGCGGCCGGGGTTGGCGCGACAGTTGCAGGCGGGCCTGGTCGAGGTGATTGAGGTACAGGTGGGCGTCGCCGAAGGTGTGAATAAAGTCGCCCGGCTCGTGACCGGTGACCTGGGCCATCATCATCGTCAGCAGGGCGTAGCTGGCGATGTTGAACGGCACGCCAAGGAAGACGTCGGCGCTGC
>CAZUHK010000014.1:4913-31457 GCA_964620345.1 uncultured Planctomycetaceae bacterium | reverse complement strand
CGTTGCCGTCGCCGTCACCGTTGGCGCTGTTGCCGCCGGCGTTGTTGTTGGTCTCGCCGCCGGCGCCGGTGGGCGTGAGGTATTGCTCGTTGACCGGCGCCATGGGCACCAGGTAAATCTCGACGCGACGGTTGGGCTCGGCGCCGCGCCGGGTGTTCTGCACGGTCGGGCGGTAGGGTCCGTGGCCGGCGACGCTGAGGCGCAGGTCGTTGATGCCCGCCTTGGCCAGGGCGTCGCGCACGCTGATGGCGCGGTGGACCGACAGGTGCCAGTTGGTCGGGTGCTTCTGCCGGGTCGCCGGGCGGCTGATGGGCACGGTGTCGGTGTGGCCGACGATGCGAACGCCGTAGTCGCCGGCCTCGGGTGAGTTGAACACCTCGGCCAGCTTGCCCAGCGCCTGCGTGGCCTTGGCCGAGACATTGTCCGAGCCCAGCGCGAAGGTCAGGTCGCTGGCGAACTTCACCGCGCCGCTGACCGGGTCGTACTCCGCGAGGTTGGGGTATTGCCGGGCGAAGGCCTTGAGCTCGTTCTCCACCTCGATCGGCAGGGGCTTGCCGACCGACGCGGCCCTGGCCTGGGCGAGATCGACCTTGAGCTGCTCGTTTTCCTTGAGCAGCTTGTCGAGCTGTTGCTGCAGGGCGTCGCGCTCGTTGGTCAGCGAGAGGACGGTGGCCGAGATGTCATCGCCCGAGTCCTGCATCAGGGCGATGCGCTGGTTGAGCTCGTCGATCTTGCTTTCCAGTTCGGTCACGCGCTCCTTGTAAGCGCGGATGGTTTCGTGCTGGTTGTCGGCGTGCTGCTGGGCGACGCAGCCGCCGGTCACCGCGAGCAGGCCGACGATCAGCAGGGCGGGTACGATGGGCTTCATAAGAGGTGTCCTTTCGTGTCGTTGGTTGGTGCAATGTATCCAAGACGCGGGGCAAAGCAAAGTTTCACCGCCGGGGCATCGGCGTCGGTCGGCGGTGTTTTGATCGGCATTTGCCGGCCGATCGCTTCGAATCGGGCTTCATGATGGGCGACGCGGTGATTCATCAGGCCCCGGCGATCCGCGACGCGGCCGGCGTGTGCGCCGCGCCCGGCGCGGTGGCGATGCGCGACGGCGCGGTGCTGGCCGCGGGCGAGCCCGATGCGGTGCGCCGGGCCGTCGGGGCCGGCACGCCCGTGATCGACCACCCAGAGCGGCTGTTGCTTCCGGCCCTGGTCAACGCCCATTCGCATCTTGAGCTCAGCGCGATCGGGCCTCAGCCGTACTGTGGCGATTTCATCGAATGGGTCATGGCGATCCGCCGCCACTGCCCCGATCCGTCGCACCCCGCGGCGCCGGGCAACGCGGCGTACTTCGTCGCGGCGGCGAAGCGCGGCGCGGCGCTGTGCGAGGCCGCGGGCGTGGGGCGGGTCGGCGACGTGAGCCGATTCGACGCCGTGGCCCAAGCGGTGGGGCGGTCGCTGGGCGGCGTGGGGTTTGCTGAGCTGTTCGGCCTGGGCCCGCCGTTCGATCAAGCCCCGTTGCAGCGGATGGCGACGCTGCCGACCGGCGCGGGCAAGCTGACGATCGGCGTGCAGCCGCACGCGCCGTACTCCGCGGGGCCGCGGCTGTTCGCGGCGGCGGCGGCCTCGGGGCGGCCGGTGATGACGCACCTGGCCGAGACGCCCGAAGAGCGACGCTTTGTCGCGCGGGGCGACGGGCCGTTCCTCGAATTGCTCAAGGCGATCGGCAAGTGGGACCGGTCGTTCGCCGCCGGCTACGGGCGTGGACTGACGCCGGTGCAATGGCTGGCCCAAACCGCGAAGCCGCGGGCGGCGTGGCTGCTGGCGCACTGCAACGACGTGACCGATGACGACATCGCCCTGATCGCTCAGCGCGGCTGGTCGGTCGCGTACTGCCCGCGTGCTTCGGAGTACTTCGGCCACGCCGGCCATCGCTACCGCGACATGCTCGACGCCGGAGTCAACGTCTGCCTGGGCACCGATTCGATCCTCTGCACCGGCGACCTGTCGATCCTCCACGAGATGCGCCGTCTGCATCAGCGCGACGATGCCGACCCCGACACGCTGCTGGCGATGGCGACCACGCGGGCGATGCGCGGCCTGGGGCTCGATGAGAACCACGCGACTTTCCACCGCGGCGCCCGGCCCGGCCTGCTCGCCGTGGGCTATGATTCGGGCGACGCCACCGACGCCCTGAGGCAGGTGCTGGGGGCGCGAGGGACGCCGTTGATCCAGTGGATTGCAGGCGTTTGATCCCGGTCTTCGCTCGCGGATCCTCCTTCGCCAAGGGCTACAGAGGACGCGCTCGCTCAGACGCGGGCTTGATCGGTCAGGACGGGCGGGCTTGGCAAAGCGGGCCGCGGGCCCTGGAAAGCGAGAGACAATCGACCATGAAGAACATCGGATACATCGGCCTGGGCATCATGGGCCGGCCCATGGCGGAGAACCTGATCGAGGCGGGCTTCACGCTCTATGCCTGGAACCGCACCGAGGCCAAGGCCGCGCCGCTGGCCGACGCGGGCGCGACGATCTGCGACTCGCCGGCCGAAGTGGCCAAGCACAGTGAAGCGGTCTGCATCAACGTCAGCGACACGCCCGATGTCCAGCAGGTCATCTTCGGCAGTGAAGGCATCGTCGAAGGCAACCCCGGAGACACGGCTGACCTCACCCTCATCGACCACTCGACCATCGACCCGGGCGCGACGCGGGATTTCGCCAGGCGGCTCGATGAGTACGAGATCGAACTGCTCGACGCGCCGGTCAGCGGCGGCGACAGCGGCGCCAGGGCCGGCACGCTGTCGATCATGGTCGGCGGCGATCGCGAGACCTTCGACCGCTGCCTGCCGATCTTCCAGGCGGTGGGCAAGACCATCACCTACTGCGGTCCCAGCGGCGCGGGCCAGGCGACCAAGGCGTGCAACCAGATCCTCTGCGCGCTGAATCTGCTGGGCACCGCCGAGGCCCTGGCCCTGGCCAAGCGCGAGGGGCTGGACCTGGAGACCACCGTGGGGGTGACCAGCGCCGGCGCGGCCGGGTCGTGGCAACTGGAACACCTGGGCCCGAAGATCGCGCGGGGCGAGCTCGATCCGGGCTTCATGATCGACCTGCTCAACAAAGACCTGGGCATCGTGAGCGACGCGGCGCGGCGTGGCGGCCTGCCGCTGGCAGGCATGGAACTGGCCGCGGGCCTGTTCCGCGCCGCCGCGGCCAACGGCCACGGCAAACACGGCACCCAGGCCATCGCCACCGTCATCGAACAGCTCGGCGGTTTTCGCTACAGTGCCTGACGCGAATCGCTTCAATAACATGCGACTGATGCGAGTTACATTCACGACCATCCTGACGCTTTGCGCGCTGCTGTCGGCGGCCTGCGAGGAAGAGCCGATCCGCGAATACCAGGCGCCCAAGAGCCACGTGATCGACCCGACCGGCGGGCGCGACGTGGCCGGCGAGCCGACCGACGCCGACCAGGCCCCGTCGCGCCCCGCGCGGCTGCGCTTCGCCGTGCCCGAGCACTGGCAGCAGGTGCCCGACCCGACGGGCATGCGCGAGGTCAGCTTGCAGGCCGGCGAAGGCGAGGCGGCGGTGACGATCAGCGGCATGGCCCTGCCCGCGTCGCGGTTCGACATCGCCGCCAACGTCCAGCGCTGGGCCGGCGACGGTCAGGCCGAGCTGGCCGACCCCACCACCGAGCAACTGGCCGATGCGGTCGAGCCGTTCGGCCCGGTCGATTCGGGCCAGTCGATCGTCACGCTCGCCGGGCCGCAGGTCGGCATCACCGCCGTGATCGCGCCGCGCGGCCAGCGGGTGTGGACATTCAAGATGATCGGCCCGGCGCCGCGCGTCGCCGCCGAGCGGGAGGCGTTCGAGCGGTTCGCCCGTTCGATCCAGTTCATCGAGGCCGACACCCCATGACCACCGCGACGCCCACGCCCGACGCGGCCCCGATCGCCCGGCCCGTCGCCGCGCCCAAGCTCGCGCTCGCAGCCGCGCTGCAGTCGCTGGCGTCGCTTCGGGTCACCGTCACGCTCTTTGCCCTGTCGATCTTCCTCATCTTCGCCGGCACCCTCGCCCAGACCCAGGCCGGCATCTGGGCGGTGATGGAAAACTACTTCCGCACCGCCATCGCGTGGATCGAGATCCGACCGCTCACGTTCGGGCTGGTCGATTCGGACTCCGCCTTTCCCTATCCCGGCGGGTGGATCCTCGGCGGGCTGGTGCTGCTGAACCTGCTCGCGGCGCACCTGATGCGCTTCACCGCGAGCTGGAAACGCTGCGGCATCCTGATGATTCACACCGGCCTGATCGTGCTGATCCTCAGCGAGTTCGTCACCGGCATGGCCGCGGAGGAAGGTCAGATGACCATCTGGGAGGGCGGCGCGAGCAACTTTGTTGAAGACATCCGCGAGGTCGAGCTGGCGATCATCGACACGACCGACCCGGCGTTTAACGCCGTGCGCGCGATCCCCGAATCGCGCTTCGTCAGCGCGGCCCGGTCGCCGGTGACGATCGACGAGCCCGGCGTGCCGTTCGCCGTGCGGGTCGAGCGGTTCATGCCCAACGCGCAACTGCTGAGCACGCGCGGCATGGGCGCGAGCATGCCCAACCCCGCGACGGCGGGCATCGGGCAGGAAGTGGTCGCCCGGCCGCACCCGCCGGTCACCGGCACCGACCCCGAGCAACGGATCAACTGGGCCGCGGCCTACGTCACGCTCATCGACCGCGAATCGAACCAGCCGCTGGGCACGTTCCTCACCTCGCTGCAACTGAGCGAGCGGCAGATGCCCCAGCTCATCGAGCACAACGGCCGGCGGTATCACCTGTTCCTGCGGTTCAAGCGGACGTACAAGCCCTACGCGATCCAACTGCTCGACTTCCGGCACGAGCGGTACCCCGGCACGCAGACGCCCAAGGCGTTCGAGTCGCACATCCGCCTGGTCGACCCATCGCGCGGTGAGAACCGCGCGGCGGTGATCCGCATGAACCAGCCGCTGCGCTACGCCGGTCAGACCTTCTTCCAGGCCGCGTTCAAGGAAGGCGACAAGGGCACGGTGCTTCAGGTCGTGGACAACCCCGGCTGGCTGATGCCGTATGTGTCGTGCTCGCTGATCGTGCTGGGGCTGGTGGTTCACTTCGTGATGTCGCTGGGCCGATTCATGGGCCGAAGGAGCCGGGCATGAGCGGGCGGACGGCCATCGTCAGCGCGATCGTGCTGGGCCTGGCCGCGGCGTGGCTGGGGTACACCGTGGCGCCGCGGCCGATCGATCCGACGTACGACCTGGCCGGCTTCGCCAAGCTGCCGGCGCAGCACGGCGGGCGGATCAAGCCGATGGACTCGCTGGCGCGGATGGCGCTGCTGATCATCAGCGACAAGCGCACGTTCCGCGGCCCCGAGGGCCGACGCCACCACGCGATCGAATATCTGCTGGACGTGCAGACAGCCCAACTGGGCAACCCAACGCTGATGCGCCACGAGGTGTTCCGCATCGACAACGAAGCGCTGGTCGACGCCCTGGGCCTGCCGCAGCGCAAGCGCTTTCGTTATTCGCTGGGGGAGTTGGAGCAGCGCGGCGACGAGCTGGCGCGGCAGATTCGCGCGGCCGTGGCCGTCGAGGAAGCCGACCGCACGCTTTATCAGCAGAAGGTGGCCGAGCTGTCGCGGCAGCTCGACTCGCTGGTCGCCCTGCAGCGGTGGCTGACGCCGGGCCTGCTGCCGCCGCGCGACCCGGCGAGCAACGACTGGCGGCCATTCAGCCAGGGCCTGCACGAGGAGCACGCGACCGGCGGGGTCGAGCCGCTGGTCGTGGCGTACGACAACATCCTCACCGGCTGGGCCCAGCGCAACGCCGAGGCGTTCAACGCGGCCGTCGCGGCGTACGGCAAGCTGATCGCGCAGAGCGCCCCCGATGCGGTGCGACGCGCCCGCGCGGAGTATCGGTACAACCAGATCAACCCGCTGCTGAGCTGCGCGGTGTTTTACATCGCGGCGCTGCTGCTGGTGGCGGTCGGCTGGCTGGGGCGGTGGCGCTGGCTGATCACCGCGGCGGGCTGGCTGGCGGTGCTCACGCTGGTGCTGCACACCGCGGCGCTGGCCATCCGCATGTACCTCCAGGGCCGGCCCCCGGTGACCAACCTCTATTCCTCCGCGGTGTTCGTCGGCTGGGGCACCGTGCTGCTGGGCCTGGTGCTCGAATGGCTCTACCGCAACGGCATCGGCACCATGACCGCCGCGGTGACCGGGTTCCTCACGCTCGTCGTCGCGATCAACCTCGAAACGCAGGCCAACGGCGAGACGCTGGACGTGATGCGCGCGGTGCTGGACACCAACTTCTGGCTGGCCACGCACGTGACGACGGTGACGATCGGCTACTCCGCGACGTTCCTCGCCGGGTTCCTGGGCGTGCTGTACGTCCTGGGCCGCCAGTGGCCAAGTCGCATGGACGCCGGCGCGGCGCGCAGCTTGAGCCGGATGATCTACGGCGTGGTGTGCTTCGGGCTGCTGTTCAGCTTCGTCGGCACGGTGCTCGGCGGCATCTGGGCCGATCAGTCCTGGGGCCGATTCTGGGGTTGGGATCCCAAGGAGAACGGCGCGCTGATCATCGTGATCTGGAACGCGCTGATCCTCCACGCCCGCTGGGGCGGCATCGTGGGCCAGCGCGGCATCGCGAACCTCGCGATCTTCGGCAACATCGTCACCGCCTGGTCGTGGTTCGGCGTGAATATGCTCGGCGTGGGCCTGCACAGCTACGGGTTCATGGACTCGACCCTGTTCTGGATGCTCGCGTTCATCGCCAGCCAACTGGCCCTGATCGGCATCGGCCTGCTGCCGGCCCGGTCGGCGCATGCCACGGCGCGGTGACCACGAAGATCTCGAAGACACAAAGGCACGAAGGGAAAGGCAAGCAGTGATCTTTGTGAGAATCGGTGGCTCATGTCGCAGCGACTGTCCCGAAGGTTTTATCAACGCGATCCGGTGACGCTCGCCAGGGCGTTGCTCGGGCGGGTGCTGGTGCGCGTGGTGAACGGCCAACGCACCGCCGGGCGGATCGTGGAGGTCGAGGCGTACCTGGGCGAGCCCGACCGCGCGGCGCACACGTTCGGCGGGCGGCGCACCGCGCGCAACCGATCCATGTGGGGCCAGGCGGGGCACGCCTACGTCTATTTCACCTACGGCATGCACCATTGCATGAACATCGTGGCCGACCGCCCGGGCCGGCCCACGGCGGTGCTGATCCGCGCACTGCAGCCGCTGGAGGGCATCGACGCGATGCGCGATCGGCGCGCGGGCAAGATCGACGCATCCCGCCTCAAGCCGACCGACCTGTGCTCGGGCCCGGCGAAGCTGTGCGAGGCGATGGCGATCGACCGCACGCTCGACGGGGCCGACCTGGTCGCCGGCGAGGCGCTGTTCGTCGAGCGCGGCAGGCCGATCAAGCCCGACCGCATCACCGCCGCCGCCCGCATCGGCGTGGCCTACGCCGGCGCGTGGGCGAGCAAGCCGCTGCGGTTCTATGTAACCGATAGCTCGCACGTGAGCCGGCGGTAGCGTGGGATTCTGCGCCGCCCGGACGTTTGCCGCCGCGAGGCCTGTCGGCTTAACATATGCAGCATCAGGTCGAGATTCGCCCATGGCTCACCCCGAACCCAACGAACCCTCGCTGGCCGATGTCGCGGCACAGACGCGGTATCCGCTGGATGCGTTTGTGTTCGTGCGGCGGGGGTTGGACTTCACCGTCCGCCGCACGCACGCCCAGCCGGAGCTGCTGGATGAGCAAGAGCGCCACGTCTCGGGGCGGGTGCTGTGCGAGGGGTTGAGAGACTTCGCGATCGAGCAGTACGGCCAACTGGCACGGATGATGTTGGCCCGCTGGCACATTCATCGCACCGCAGACTTCGGCCACATCGTCTTCGCGATGGTCGACGCGGAGCTGATGCAGGCGAACGAAGAAGACTCGCTCCGCGATTTCGACCAGGGTTTCGACTTCGACGCGGCGTTCGACGCGCCCGTGCCGGTCGACGCGGTGGAGCTGGAAGACGCCTTCAGCGATCAGGCCGGACATGACTGACTCGGGCCAGGGGGCGCCAACACCACGCGACCGCCGACCGCCGCTGCGCGGCCCGCACCTGTGGCACGTCCGCTGGGTGCGCGACCTGTTTCTGATCTCGCTGGTCGTGTTTCTGCTGTGGTTCGGCTACTACCTGCGCGGCATCTTCACGCCGGTGCTCATCGGCCTGTTCCTGGCCTACCTGTT
Organism: uncultured Planctomycetaceae bacterium; assembly: GCA_964620345.1. GTDB lineage: Bacteria > Planctomycetota > Phycisphaerae > Phycisphaerales > Zrk34 > CAZUHK01. Next base: position 23,217 of record CAZUHK010000014.1, on the reverse strand, counting down.
CCACCCGGTCATCACCTGGGCCCAGCGCCGTCACAAGCTGCCGCGGCCGGTGTCGATCTCGATCATCCTCGGGCTGGTGCTCATCGTGCTGGGGGTGTTGGGTGTGCTGCTGGGGCCGCTGGTCGTGCGCGAGGTGACGGGTCTGATCGAGAACACGCCGCGCTACCTGCAGTCGCTCAGCCGGCAGTTGGCCCAGCGCTACGACATCGACATGAGCAGCATCGCCACCGCGATCGAGCAACAGGTCGCCGAGCTGCGCGACGACCCGGCCGGCTCGGTCTCCAAGCTGATCAAGTGGGCCTTTGCCGGCACCGGCGCGGTGGCCGGGGTGATCGAAAACCTCGTGGGCATCACGTTCTATGTCGTGCTCATGCTCGTGCTGATTCCGTTCTACTTCTTCTACTTCGCCTGGCAGTTCGGCCCGCTCACCGGTGCGTTCGACGCGTACATCCCGGTCAGCCGCAAACAGGAGTTCGCCCGCATCGCCGCGAAGATGGACCGCGTGGTCGCCGCGTACTTCCGCGACCGCGTGCTGATCGGTCTGATCATGGCGGTGCTGTTTTCGGCCGGGTGGATGATCGCCGGCGTGCCGTACGCGATCCTGCTGGGCTTTGCCGCGGGCGTGCTGTCGCTGGTGCCGTACGTGGGCATCGTCGTCTGGCCGATCGCGCTGATCCTCAAGTACCTCGAGGCGACCACCGGCGCCCAGCCGGCCAGCTTCGACTGGATGGCCGTGCTGCTGTGGCCCAGCGTGGTGTACGGTGTGGTGCAGTTCCTCGAGGGCTGGTTCCTCACGCCTTACATCCAGGGCAAGAGCATGCAGATGAGCGCGGTGACGATCCTGATCGTGGTGTTCATCGGCGGCGCGGTCGGGGGGATGTACGGCCTGCTGCTGTGCATTCCCATCGCCGCGTGCATCAAGATCTTCCTGCAGGAGCTTGCCCTGCCGCGCCTGCGGCGGTGGGCCGCGGAGAACTGATGACCCGCCCGGCGCGGTCTGCTATCCTCCGCCAATCCAATCTGTTGATCCGCAGGACCGCCGCCATGCCCGACCGCGCCACGACCGCCAAGCAAGCCGCCGCCGCGCTGCGCGAATTCGCCGACCGGCTCGACCAGACGCCCGTCACCATCGGGTTCGACGGCTTCGTCGATTCGATCATCGACGTGGTCGACAAACGCCACAGCCCCGACCGCTACGACCCGATCCCGACCATCGCCGAATTCGGCCGGCGCATCGTCGCCTCGGCCGGGCATTCCAACAACTTCGAGTTCGTCACCAACCTGCAGAAGCTCGGCGGCAACGGGCCGATCATGGCCAACGCGATGGCCGGCTTCGGCCTGCCCGTGACCTACATCGGCGCCCTGGGCCGGCCCGATCCGCACCCGGTGTTCGAGTCGCTGGTCGAGAACGCCACGTGCCACTCGCTCTGCGAGCCGGGCTTCACCGACGCGGTCGAGTTCACCGATGGCAAGCTCATGCTCGGCAAGTACGAAGCGATCAAGGCGGTCGGCACGGCGCTGATCGACCGGGAGATCGGCCGCGAGCGGTTCGTCCAGATGCTGCGCACCAGCCGCTTCCTGGGCATGGTCAACTGGACGATGCTCACCGGCATGACCGACATTTTCCGCATGCTCGCCGACGAGGTGCTGCCGGCCTTTGAAGAGCGGCCGCGCGTGTTCGTCGACCTGTGCGATCCGTCCAAGCGCACCACCGACGACCTGAAAGCCGCCATGGCCCTGCTGGGCGAGATGCAGCCGCACGCGGAAGTGATGCTCGGCCTGAACCTCGCCGAGGCCGTGCAGGTCGCCAACGTGCTGGACATCGACACGACGGACGCCCCGGCCGGCATCATCGAAGACCTCGCCATCGCGCTGCGCCAGACGCTGGCGATCCACGCGGTGGTGGTCCACCCACGCCAGACCGCGGCCGCGGCGGTGAAGATCGGCGATGATGTGCAGTCCAGCTTCCAGACCGGCGCGTTCACCAAGACGCCCAAGCTCAGCACGGGCGCCGGCGACAACTTCAACGCGGGCTTTTGCTTCGGCCTGATCGCCGGGCTGGACGTCGCCCAGTCCCTGGCCGCGGGCAACGCCGCCAGCGGTTTTTACGTCCGCAACGCCCGCAGCGCATCGCTGGAAGAGCTGGCCGATTTCCTCGACACGCTCCCCGAACCCGAGTGAGCGGTGCCGCCGGTCCGGACTGATGAAAGGACCTGCCATGTGGATCGTTTGGATCGTCGCGCTGGCGGGGCTGTGGTTTTTCGCCGCCGCGGATTCCGCTGCCGCCGAGCCCGATGGCGATCGGGCCGTCACCGGCGAAATCACTCATCAAATCACCAAGGCGATCACCTACGAGTACGCCCTGGGCTTGCCCGCCGAGGCGGATCAGGCGGGCCCCGGCGAGAAGCGCTGGCCGATGATCGTCGATCTGCACGGCAGCGGCGTCCCCTCACTTGCGTCGCTGAAGCGCGACGCGGTACGCGGCGACGCGCGGTTCATCCGGCTGATCCCACGCAACCTCAACGGGGGCCGGGAATGGTGGGACGCGCAGGCGCTGGCAAAGCTGATCGACCATGTGATCGACAAGCACCCGGTGGACCCCGATCGTGTGTGCGTGATCGGCTTTTCCATGGGCGGGTTCGGGGCGTGGGAGTTCGCGGCCCGCTATCCGCACAAGGTGGCGGGCATCGTGCCCATCGCCGGCGGGGGCAACCCGTTCTTCGTCAATCGGATGTGGGGCGTGAACGTCTGGGCCTTTCACGGCGCCAAGGACGACGGCGTGCCCCCGCGGCTGGCGCGGTACATGGTCGACGGCGTCCGCCGGGCCGGCGGCAACGCCAAACTCACCGTCTATCCCGATGTCGGCCACGGCTGCCGTGATCTGGTTTACGCGAACCCCAGGGTGTTCGACTGGATGCTCGCCCAACGCCGCCAGCTCCGCGCGCCCCATGAGTTTCTCAAGTTGTCCGGCCAGGCGAGGCGGCTGAAGCAGATGCCCGCGGCCGATGGCGCGCCCGGCAAGGATTGGAAAGACGCCGCGACCATCACCGACTTCCGACGGGCCCTGGCCATCCGCCCCGACGCCGTGCAGACCCGGATCATGCTCGGCTACACCGACACGCACCTGTGCGTCGCCGCGGTCGCGTGGGAGCCGCATATGACCGATCTCACCGCCGACAAACAGCGGCGAGATGAAAACGTCTGGGAAGATGACTCGATCGAAGTGCTCATCGATCCCCGGGGCGACGGCGCGACCTACTACCAGTTCATCATCAATCCCCGCGGCACGCTCTACGACGGCGAGCGATTTGATGGCAAATGGAACGCCCAGGGCGTCAACGTCGCCGCCGACGCCGAGCGGGACGACCGCTGGACCGTCACGCTCACCGTGCCGTGGCAATCGCTCGGCCTCGATGCCACGCCCCAGCCCGCAAGCAGGGTGCGCATGCTCTTTGCCCGTAATCACCGCCCGCCCGACACCAGGCACTACTACACGCAGTGGCCGCCGACCAACGGCAAGGGCAATCACGCGCCCGAGCTGTTCGCTCCGATCACATTGGTGCCCAGCGAATAGCGCCGCCGATCGCTCATCCCAAGTACGCACCCCACAGCGGTTGGAGCCGCCGAATCTCGTGCGGGGGGATGGCGGCCTTGTCCGACCAGATCGCCAGCGTCAGCGCGTTGTGGGCCGGGCTCGCGTTGTCGCGCAGCGCCCCGACGTCGGCCAACGCCGCCTTGATCAGGGCCACCGAGTTGCTGGCCGCGTGGTTGAGGTTGCCGATGATCTCTTCGAGCAGTTGCTGGATGGGCACGTTGGGATCGTGGGGCCGCCAGCAGTCGTAGTCGGTGGGCAGCGCGAGCAGGACGTAAGCGATCTCGGCCTCGCGCGCGAGCTTGGCCTCGGGCATGACCGTCATGCCGATCAGGTCGCCGCCCCATTGGCGGTGCATCTCGCTCTCGGCTCGGGTGCTGAAGGCCGGGCCTTCCATGCAGACGTATGTGCCGCCATCGTGGACGGTGAGTTGCTTGTCCATCTTTGTCGCGGCATCCAGCAGCCACTTGCGCATCACCGGGCAGAACGGCTCGGAAAACTCCACGTGTACCGCGGCGTTCTCGTAGAACGTGCTGGGCCGGCGCGAGGTCTTGTCGATCACCTGATCGGCGATGACCAGATCGCGCGGCTTGATCTGCTCGCGCAGGGAGCCGGTCGCGCCGCTGGCGACGATGTGCGTCACGCCCAGCATCTTCAGCGCGAAGATGTTCGCGCGGTAAGGCACGGCGGAGGGGTTGTGGATGTGGCCCGGGCCGTGCCGCTGGAGGATGGCCACGTCCACGCCGTTCCAGTTGCCAAGGACGATGTCGCTCGACGGCGGGCCGAACGGGGTGTCAGGCCGGACACGCTCGCCGCCTTCGCCGCCCAGCGCGTCGCCCAGCCCGCTGCCGCCGATCAATCCGATTTTCATGATTCACGCACCTTTGTAGTCTCGCTCAAGGTTCATCCCTTTACCGCGCCTGAGGTCAACCCGCTGATAAATTCCTTTTGCAGCAGGAAGAAAAGGCCGACGACCGGCAGAATACTCAGCAAGGTTCCCGCCATCAGGGCACCGTAGTCTTCCCTATACGTGCCGACCATCTGCGAGACGCCGATCGGCAGCGGATACAGGGACTCAGAATGCAGAATGATCTGCGGCCAGATATAACTGTTCCACGATCCCATGAATGCGATCAGGCAGAACGCACCGATCATCGGGCGACTGACCGGCAGCGCCATCCGCCACCAGATGCCGAACTCGCTGCACCCGTCGATCCGGGCCGATTGCAGCAGTTCATCGGGAATTTGCAGCATGGATTGGCGGAAAAGGAACATGCCGAAAACGCTGACCATGCCGGGGATGATCACGCCGGCATAGCTGTTCATCATGCCCAAGTCGTATATCAGCCCGAACAGCGGCGCGAGCATCACCTCGCCGGGAATCATCAGCGTGGCGAGCATCAGGAAGATCAGCATCCGCTTGCCGCGAAACTCGTACTTGGCCAGCGCAAAGCCCCCCAGTGAACTGAAAAACAGTTGCACCATGACGCTACACCCCGCGATGAAGATGCTGTTCAACATGAACCGCAGAAAGGGTATCGCACTGAAAAGCGTGTCGAAGTTGCCGGTGGTCATTTCACCCGGCGGTGTGACCAGTTGGTATTCAAAGAATTCGCCGTGAGCGGTAAACGTTTTGTTCAGCAACCAGAACAGCGGCATCAGCATCAGGACGCTGACGATCAGCAGAACCGTGTAAATCAGGATGAGATAGAAACTCTTCGATCTCACCGCTCACTGCTCCATCTTCGTCGTGCCGCTCAGTTTCACCTGCAGCAGCGTGATGCCGAGAATGCCAAGCGCGAGTGTCCAGCCGATCGCGGAGGCATAACCGAGATCGCCGATGACAAAACCGTTCTGGTACAGGTACATCACGATGGTCAGTCCCGCCTGATCCGGGCCCGATCCCTGATTGAGCAACAGCCACGGAAGTTCGAACAATCGCATGGAACCGATCGTGCTGAAGACCACGACAAACACGAGGACCGGCTTGATGCCCGGCAGCGTGACATGCCAGAACTTATGCCAGATATTTGCGCCGTCGACGTCGGCCGCTTCGTAGAGCTGCTCCTCGACCGCCTGCAGCGCGGCGAGAAAGTAGATCATGTTGAAGCCCGTGTAAATCCACAGCGCAAGAATGACCATGGCCGGCATCACATAGGCGCTGTCGCTCAGCCAGCGCAGATCACGCAGTTCTTCACGGCCGGTCACCGCGTACATCATGCTGTTGACCATGCCCACTTTGTCCGCGAACAGCAGGTTGAACAGTATCGCCGCGAAAACCAGACCCATCAGATAAGGGCTGAAGAAAACGAACCGGAAGAAATTGCGGCCTTTGATCAACGTGGAATTCAACAGCACCGACAGAAACAGGGCCAGAGGCAACTGCAGAAAGACCGAGAAGAAAGCGAAAATCACCGTGTTGCGGACGGCCTTCCAGAAGTCCGCATCCTGTAGCAGCGTCGTAAAGTTGTCGATCCCGACAAACACTTTCTCCTGCGGCCCACTGGTCACGAAAAACGAGAGGTAGATGCTGTTGAGCATCGGATACAGGCCGAACGTGCCGAAGATCAGAATGAACGGCAGCACGAACAGGTAGGGCGCATACCGATGCTGCATGCGATGCCACGACCAACCGGGCTTGGCGGCGGCAGCGAGTGCGACAGCTTGTGGGGTCGGTCGGACCATCAGTTATACGGATTTCTCGCCATCATCAAGCGAATCTGTTTGGCCTTTTCTGCAAGAACCTCACGGACATGCCGGCGGAAAGCTTCGTCGAATTCGGGTTCATCGGATCGGTAGCGGTTCGCGGAATACCAGGTCGACGATGCGGAGAGCACTGCAGCCATCTTGCTCTTGGCCATCTCGAGATAAGGATGGCCGTTGCGTGGCGGAATGTCATCCGCGAGTTCGGCAAACAGCGAAAGGATGGGTTGATCGGACCAATAGGCGTAACGTTCGTTCAGAATCTCCGGCAACCACGCGTCTCTGTACGCGGGGAGAGTCTTGGTTTTCCTAATCTGCTCAATCTGAGAGGGAACATCGAAGTAGAGATGACGCGCATACTGCCACGCCCGTTCTTTCTGTTGCTGCGCTGCTTCACCTTCGAGATGGGGTTGTTTTGGAATGGCCAGCATCGTGCCGCCCCACGTGCTCGTGCGTCGTCCGCCGGGTGTCCTTGCGGGCAGGGGCATCAACGCCAACTTGCCGGATAGGTCTTCCAGGTTGTGCTCGGTCATGCTACATCGCCAGTCCGGGCAGATGAAACTGAGGATCAGGCCATCGCTGACACCTTGATAGAACTGCGCGCCGCCGGCGGCGTGGTAAGCGATGCGCTCTTCGGGCTTGCCCTTCACCAGGGGTATCAGCCAGGTGATGAGTTCCACGGCCAGATCACTGTCCATCGTGAGATTGCCCTCCGCGTCGAAGAAGTCGCCGTTCATCTGGTAGAACAGCGGCTCGAACGCGGCGACACCGGTATCGGACAAGGCGATCGCATAGCGCCCCGCCTTGTGGTCGGAAACCGCGCGGCCGACACGGACGAAATCATCCCACGTCTTGACGCCATCCGGAAAGTCAATCCCCGTTTCCTCCAGAATCTGATCGTGAAACCGGTCAAAGATATCCCGGCGATAGGCGAGCATCACCGGGTGGATGTCATGCGGAATCCCGTAGAGTTCGCCACGATTGGTGTAGAGCGCGAAGCGGTTGGTCACCATGCGGTCATAGAGCGAGACGCCCTTGTCGTTGACCGCTTTCTTGAGCATCGACTCCACTTCATGAAAAGGAATGGACTCCTGCCGCCCGCGAAAGAATGAACCGGCCACCGTGTTTTCCAGTTCCACGAGGTCAGGCAGGGGAAGGTTGACATGAGCCGATGTGAGAATCTTGCGGGGCAGGACCCTTCCGCTGATTTGGCGTACGCCCCCGCGCAGGCCCGTCTTTTCTTCGAACGAAGGCAGCGCATTGACATAAGCGTCTTTGTGCGTCGCAGGAAACGTCCAGATGGTGACATCCGCCTCCGGTTCACCTTGACCGACGAACAACAGAAGGACGGCGCTGAGCAGCGTACACGCCAGAATCAGCGTGGGCGCGGGGCCGAACGGAAAGATGTCCGTAAAAGTCGTCCGACCAAGTTTCCGGGTTGCCTCATCCACGGCAAGCAGTTTCGATCAAACGGCCAGTGTGGTCAATGCGATGAACTGCTCCACGGTCAGTTCTTCAGGCCGCATCTGGCCGCGCACGCCCGGTGGCAGGGCATGATCGCGCCCCAGAACTGACCCGACCTGCTTGCGGCGTTTCTGGAACAGCCGTTGGACCATTTCATAAAGCGCGGCGACGTTCCGCGTCAGCGGTTCCGGTCGCCGCGCCAGTTCCACCACCGCCGAGTCAATCTGCGGGCGCGGCCAGAAACAACTCGGCGGCAAGGTGAACAGGCGCTTCACCGCGCACATCGCCTGCACCATGATCGACAATGGGCCGTAGTCCTTGCCTCCCGGTGAAGCGGCCAGTCGATCCGCGACTTCTTTCTGAACCATGACGATCGCACGATCCATCGTCGGAAAATCCGTCGCCAGTGTGACCAGCAACGGCGAAGCAATGTTGTAAGGCAAATTCGCCACATGCCGGAACGGGCTCAGACGCCCGTCGCCCTCGCCGCGCAAAGCGTCGACCACCTTCGGATTGATCGTACTCTTGGTCGCCAGCACATCGCCTTCGATCAACTCAAACGCCTCGCGTTCGCCGAACCGCTCGCGGAGCAGTTCACACAAATCGCGATCGATCTCCACGGCAACAACCCGAGCGCCGGTTGCCAGCAGACGTTCCGTGAGGACGCCTGTGCCGGGCCCCACTTCGAGCACGGTGTCCTCCGGGCCGACGTCTGAAGCTTCGACGATGCGTTCGACTTTGGATGGATCGACGAGGAAATTCTGTCCGAACCGTTTGCGCGGATGCAGCCCGCGCGCCTGCAGATTCTCGCGTGGCGTCGGGTCGGACACGTTGCTCACAGCCCCACGATGTTGAAGCCCGCATCGACGTGGATGATCTCGCCGGTCACGCCGCTGGACAGGTCGCTGAGCAGATACACCGCGGTGTCGCCGACCTCTTCGCCCTCGATGTTGCGCTTGAGCGGGGCCTTGCGGGCCTGGTGGTCGAACATCTGGTTGATGCCGCCCACGGCCATGGCCGCGAGGGTGCGCAGGGGCCCGCCGCTGATGGCGTTGACGCGGATGTTCTTCTCGCCCAGCTCGGCCGCGAGGTAGCGGGTGGTATGTTCGAGCGCGGCCTTGGCGATGCCCATCACGTTGTAGCCGGGGATGACCTTCTCGCCGCCGTAGTAGCTCATCGACACGATGCTCCCGCCGTCGGCCATGAGATCGCGATCGACCGCGCGCTGCGCCATCGCCAGCAGGGTGTACGCGCTGATGTCCAGGGCCTGCGTCCAGGCGGCGCGGCTGGTCGTGTGGAAGTTGCCGACCTCCAGGTACTGCCGATCGGCGAAGGCGATCGAGTGCACGATAAAATCGATCGAGCCGAAGTCGGCTTTGAGTCGATCGAACACCGCGTCGAGGTCTTCGTCCTTCGCCGCGTCGCACGGCACGAGCCACGGGTCGGCCGGGCCGCCGATCTCCTCGATCGCCTTGCGGCAGCGCCGCTGCATCTTGTCGCCCGGCAGGTGGGTAAACAGGCACTGCGCCCCGTGGGCCAGCAGTTGCTTGGTGATGAAGGCCGCGTAGCTGCGGTCGTTGGCGATGCCGAACACGATGCCTTTCTTGCCGTCCATCAGGCCCATGGGCGTGGCTCCTTCAAGCGAGAGTGAAGCGGGTCAGACTACCGGTTGGCTACTGCAACGGCAATGCGTGCCCTTGACAGACCCGCGCCGAAACGGAAAATCGGTCCATGGAACTCCAAGCCAAGATCACCACCGATGGCATCACGTTCGACGACGTCCTGCTGCTGCCCGACCGGGCCGACTTCCTGCCCGCCGAGGTCGAGGTGCGCACGCGCCTGACGCGCAACATTCATCTGAACATCCCCGTGCTCTCGTCGCCGATGGACACCGTCACCGAGGCGGCGCTGGCGATCGCGCTGGCCCAGGAAGGCGGCATCGGGGTCATCCACAAGAACATGGCCGTCGAGGCCCAGGTCCGCGAGGTCACCAAGGTCAAGCGCTCGGCCAACGGCGTCATCATCGACCCGCAGACGCTCGCGCCGGACATCCCGGTCGACCACGCGCGCGAGCTGATGCGCGTACACAACATTTCCGGCCTGCCGATCACCGACACCGGTGACAAGACCGGCAAGGTCGTGGGCATCCTCACCCGCCGCGACCTGATGTTCCTCGACGGCGGCCAGGGCGATCGGCCGGTGCGCGATGTCATGACCGCCGACAAGCTCGTCTCCGGCCCGCCGGACACCACGCTCGAGCAGGCCGAGCACATCCTCAACCAGAACAAGGTCGAGAAGCTGCTGCTGGTCGATGACGATTTTCGGCTGACGGGGCTGATCACGATGCGCGACATCGCCAAGCTCAAGCAGTTCCCCGATGCCTGCCGCGACGACCGGGGCCGACTGCGCGCCGGCGCGGCGGTGGGGGTGTTGCAGTTTGAGCGCATCGCCGCGCTGATCGCCGCGGACGTGGACGTGCTTGTGGTCGACACCGCGCACGGCCACAGCCGGAACGTGATCGAAACGGTCAGGCGCATCAAGCAGGAGCACGACATCGACGTGATCGCCGGCAACGTCGCCACGACGCGCGGGGCGCAGGAGCTGATCGACGCGGGCGCCGACGCGGTGAAGGTGGGCATCGGTCCGGGGTCGATCTGCACGACCCGCGTGGTCAGCGGCGTGGGCGTGCCGCAGATCACCGCGATCATCAACGGCTGCGCCGCGGCCGACGTGGCGGGGCCCGGGGGCGTGCCGATCATCGCCGACGGCGGCGTGCGACACTCCGGCGACATCACCAAGGCCATCGCCGCGGGCGCTTCGTGCGTGATGATGGGCTCGCTGTTCGCCGGCCTCGATGAATCGCCCGGCGAGATGGTGATCCACAAGGGCCGGCGCTACAAGGCCTACCGCGGCATGGGCAGCGAAGGGGCGATGATGTCCGGCTCGGCCGACCGCTACCGCCAGGCCGAGGTCAACGAGCCGCGCAAGTTCGTCCCCGAGGGCGTCGAAGGCCGCGTGCCCTATCGCGGGCCGCTGAGCGATTTCGTGTACCAGCTCGTCGGCGGCCTGCGCGCGGGCATGGGGTACTGCGGCACACGCACGATCGACGAGCTGCGCACCAACGCCCGCTTCTGCCGCATCTCCGCCGCCTCGCTCACCGAGAGCCACCCCCACAACATCTCGATCACCAAGGAAAGCCCCAACTACAGCTTCGAGTTCGAGTCCGAGCAGTAGTTCCACCCGCCCGCGCCGGTTCGCTCTCCCGGCGTTGCTTGCCTTCCCCGCCGCTCGCGGCCTCGCGTCATCTCCGCCTCCCACGCACATCATGCCCCGCTCCCCCCACCGCGGCCCGGGCGGCCGTCTTGTGCTATTCCACCCATTCACATACGGGCGTCCATAATCATCTTATGCGTACATTTGCCCAGAAAATCTGTTTATTGCCGTGAATAAGCGCGTGGAGCTGGGTATAATTGCTCAATTAAAGCCGACCGTTAGAGCCGCGCACGTTGGAAAATTGTCACCATGAGCACCAATTCCAATACTGCCCCGCAGCTTGATCGGAAGACCCTTCAGGCGCTGGTCGATGCCTCGCAGGCGATCAACAGCGAGCTGAGCAGCGAGGACGTGTTCGCCCGCGTCGCCGAGTGGGCCGCGACGGTCCTTGAGGCCGAGGGGGCCAGCGTCATGCTCTTCGACGATGATCGCAAGCAACTGGTCTTCCGCGCCGCGATCGGGCCCAGCGCGGATATGCTCATCGGCGTGCGGTTCGACGCGGCGCTGGGCATCGCCGGCCAGGTCATCAAGACCGGCCGGGCCACGCGCGTGCCCGATGTCCGCCAGAACCGGCACTTCTTCCCGGGCATCGATGCCAGAACCCACATGCGCACCCAGTCGATGATCGCCGCGCCGCTGGTTCACCGCGACTCCGTCATGGGCGTGGTCGAAGTGATCAATCCGAAACAGCGCGACGAGTTTACGCCGGGCGACCTGGAGCTGCTCAAGGTTTTTGCCAATCTCGCCGCCGTCGCCGCCTCGCACGCCCAGGCCTACGACCAGGTCAGCCGGCAGAACCGCGGCCTGCGCGAGGCGCTGCCGACGTTCTCCATTGTCGGCCGGTCCAACGCGATCAGGAAAGTGGTCGAGCTGTGCAAGAAGGTCGCCCTGTCCAAGGCCACCGTTCTGCTCTACGGCGAGACGGGCACGGGCAAGGAGCTCGCGGCCCGCGCCATCCACGACTTCAGCCCGCGCAAGGACAAGCCCTTCATCGCCATCAACTGCGCGGCGCTGCCCGAGAGCTTGCTCGAAAGCGAGCTGTTCGGCCACGAAAAAGGCGCCTTCACCGGCGCCGCGGGCCAGAAGCTCGGCCGCTTCGAGTTGGCCGACGGCGGCACGCTGTTCCTCGATGAGATCGGCGAGCTCAGCCAGTCCATCCAGGTCAAGCTGCTGCGCGTGTTGCAGGAGCGCGAGTTCGTCCGCGTCGGCGGCACGCAGACCATCACCTGCGATGTGCGAATCATCGCCGCGACCAACCGCGATCTCAAACGCGAGATGGCCGACGGCCGCTTCCGCGAGGATCTCTATTACCGTCTCAACGTCTTTCCCATCACGCTGCCCGCCCTGCGCGAGCGTGTGGAAGACCTGCCCGAGCTGGTTGACCACTTCATCCGCCAGATCGCTCCGTCGCTGGGCGTGTCCAGCCCGAGCATGAGCGACCAGGCCCTGACCCAGCTCATGCGCTACGAATGGCCCGGCAACGTGCGCGAGCTGCGCAACGTCGTCGAGCGATGCACCCTCCTGGCCGGCAACGACCAGATTCGCTCCGAGCACCTGCCGCCGGAGATCGGCCAGAGCACCGCCAACGTTCTGACCCACGGCTCGACGGGCGGCGGCTCCACCGCTTCAGGGGCCCCGGCGGGCGGCTCGCGACTGGCCGATCACGAAAAGGCCCTGATCCTCAAAGCCCTGGACGAGACCGATTGGAACCAGTCGGCCGCGGCGAGAAACCTGGGCATCACACGCGATCACCTGCGCTACCGCATCAAGAAGTACAACCTGCAAAAGCCCGGCGATGGGGCTTGACCGGCGCCCCGCCCCGAATCCCAATGCACGTCATAGCGGTGCTTCGGTGATCAGTTGCAGCGCCGCCAGCAGCACCGGAATCCACGTGAGGCCCACGGCCCAATGGCCCAGTTCACGGCCCACACGGTAGTTCCGCCGACCCACCGCCTCGCAGATGCAGATCACCAGCGATACCAGCACGAACTTGAACACAATCATCCCCGTAAAATCCCACCGGTACAGCACCCAGTTGGCAATAACGTTGACCTCCTGGCCGCCGAAGTGGAGCATCACCGCGGTGAACATCACGTCCAGCGACGAGACGAAGACGTACCACACATAGGTGTGGGGATAAAACACGCCCTCGGCGAGCGTGGGGCCGGTCCGGGCGGCATCGACTGCGGCGGATTGGGCGGAGTTGATCGGAGTCATCGTCGGGCTTCGAGCGTATGAAGACTCGATTATAGCCGATGATTCCTCTGGCCGTAGTGAATTTTATGCAAGATTCGCGCCCACGACCGCCCCAACGTTTGGCCGCTGGCGCATCTTTCGGCGACCCGTCGTGGGTGCCATACCTTGTCCCGAAGGGCAAGGTGTGATGCCGTCCGCACGCCCGCACACCTTGCCGCTGAAGCGGACAAGATGTGGCACCTGACAGACGCGACGCAACGCTGCAACCTGCTCTAACTCGCTCGGTTCCTGCCCGCCCCTGTCCGCCCGTCTGCGGCCAAGGCCGACACGCGGGAGGTCGGCCCTGAAGAATTGCTTCTCGATGCCCGGCCTTTTCCAGCGCAGCGGGCAGGCGTCCCCGTCGCCGCCCCGCATCCATCCGATTTGATCTTGATCGGAGGCACACCCACCGGCAGCGCGATCGTCGTCGAGCGTTCGGTAGCACGGCGCATCGTCCATGACGCGATCAGCAAGATTGGCATCGTCCCACAAGCCCCCAACGTCCTTTGCCGGGTCGCCGGCGTAACACGCGGACGATCGCAGAGGCACGAGAATGGAAAACATCGCCGCGTTGCGACCTCGTGGGTTGGGCGCGTTCTGGTCGTGGTCAGTCTTGCGGATCGCCGCGGCCGAAGGTCTTGAGGAAGCGTTGCTCGGATTCATCGGTGCCGATCAGCAGGATGTCGGCGTCGGCCGGGAGGGTGGCGAACGGGTCGGGCGTGACCTGCATGCCGTCGGCGGTGCGCAGGGCGACGACGTTGCAGCCGGTGCGATCGCGGACTTTCGCGTCGGCGATGGTCTGGCCGACCAGCCGCTGGGGCATGCGCATTCGGAACAGGTCCAGGCCCTCGGCGATCATCAGCAGCGAGCCGCGGCGGAGGTAGTTCATCGCGGCCGAGGCGCCCATCGAGGCGTAGCTGAGCACCGAGTCGGCGCCGGCGCGGTGGAGGGTGGGCACCGCCTGCTCGTGGGTGGCGCGGGCGAGGATCTGGATGTCCGGCCGCAGCCGGCGGCAGTAGAGCGTGAGGTACACGTTCAGGTCGTCGTCGTGGGGCGTGATGATGACGGTGGTCGCGTCGCGGATGCCCGCGGCCTCGAGCGTTTCCAGGTCTGCCGCGGAGCCGTGGATGTACTTCTGGTCGTCCCGGACGCGGCTGTCGTGCTGCTCGACGATGCGGTAGTCCAGGCCCTGCCGGACCAGGGCCTCGGCGGTGGCCCGGCCCACGCGGCCGCCGCCGAGGATCACCACGTGGCCGGCCGAGACGTTGTAGATCGCGAACATCTCGTCGTAGTGGGTCAGGTGCTCGCGCGTGCCGGCCATGACCAGCACGGTGTTTTCGTGGATCACCGTGTCGGCGGTGCCCGGTTCGAAGGCGCCGCGCTCCCAGACGCCCACGACCGTCACGCCCAACTGCTCGCGCAGCTTCGCCTCGCGCAGCGTCTGGCCGATCATCGGCGTGCGGTGGGCGTTGGCCTCGGCGATGCACAGGTCGTCGAACTGGCCGATCACGTGGCTCATCGCGTCGCCGCCCAGCGTGCGCCGCGCGAACGACTGGCCGATCATCTGCTCCAGCCGCAGCACGTGGTTGGCCCCGGCCAGTTCGAGGATGTCCACCGACGCGGCGTCGGCCGCGGTGGTGATGATCGGCAGCTCGGCCACCGCGCCCCGCGCGGTGAACGCGGCGGTGGTGTTCGCCGCGTCGCTGGCGGTACACACCACCAGCGCCGCGCGCGCCGCGCGAAGCCGCCGCCAGGTCTCCGGGTCGTCGGGCTTGCCCACCACCACCTTCACGTTGTCGTCGTACAGCCGCAGCGCCTCGTCCAGGTCGCCGACCAGCAGCGCATAGGGATGCCGGTACTGCTGAAGCCGACGGATCAGCGCCGCGGTCACCGCGTCGTAGCTGGTCAGCAACACGTGGTCGTGGGTTTCGGCGGGCAGTTGCCGCGGCGCGCGCGCCGCGGCCTGGGCGGCCATCCACGGCTGGTAGAAAAACTGGATGAACGTGAACGGCAGCAGCACCAGCATGAACAGCGTGCCCGAGAGCAGCACCACGATCGAAAACAGCCGGCCCAGGTCGGTATGAAACGTGATGTCGCCGAACCCCAGCGTGCTCATCACCGTCAGCGTCCAGTAGAAGCCGGTGATCCACGAGTGATCGTGGCCTTCGCGCAGCATCAGCAGGTGGAAGCCGATGCTGTAGAGGACGACCATCGCGACGAACACCAGCCCGAAGCGCAGCAGGGCGCGCAGGTTCCGCCCGCCGCGGGGGCTGCGAACGAGGGTGGCCACTTCAGCGGTGAACGACTTGAGCATATCCTTCGGCGGCTCCGGGCGCGGGCATAGCATCGGCTATCGATGTCTTTCGACCGGCGACGGGCATGGGCTGCAATTGTCGCGTCGCGCCGCGGCTACGGCCCGGCCAGCGGGTAGGGGATGCACAGCGGCACGCCGCGCTGCGGGCATTGGACGATGTGGGCCGACACACCGAAGACCGCCTCGAGCACCGCCGGGCAGATCACGTCGCTCGGCGGCCCCTGGGCGGCGATGCGGCCGTCGCGGATGGCGATGATGTGATCGGCAAACCGCGCCGCCAGGTTCAGGTCGTGCAGCACCATCACGATCGTCTTGCCCTGCTCGTGGTTGGCCCTGCCCAGCAGTTGCAGCAGCTCGAGCTGATGGGCCATGTCCAGGAAGGTGGTCGGCTCGTCGAGCAGGAGGATGGGCGTGTCCTGGGCCAGGGCCATGCCGACCCATGCGCGCTGGCGCTGGCCGCCGGAGAGTTGGCCGATGGGCCGGTCGGCCAGATCGGTCAGCGCGCACCGATGGAGCGTGCGATCGATCGCGGCGTGGTCCTCGCGGGTCGGGCCGGCGAAGTGGCGCTGGTGCGGGGCCCGACCGTAGCCGACGAGCTGGCGGACGGTCAGCGAATCGGGCGCGGTCGGCCGCTGGGGCAGGATCGACAGCCGGCGGGCGACGCCGCGCGTGCCGTGCTCGCTCAGTCGCCTGCCGTCGAGCAGCACGGTGCCGGCGCGCGGCTTGAGCAATCGCGCCAGGGCCTTGAGGATCGTGCTCTTGCCCGAGCCGTTGGGTCCGACCAGCGCGGTCACCTTCCCCGCGGGCAGTTCCAGCGACAGCTCGGGCACGACCACGTGGTCGGCGTAGGCCAGGGTCAGGCGATCGGCGGCGAGGGTGGTCACAGCAGCTTCTTCCGGTAGAGCAGGAAGATGAAGTAAGGCCCGCCGATCAGCGCGGTGAGGATGCCCACGGGCAGCTCGGCCGGGGCGAGCATGGTCCGGGCGCCCAGGTCGGCCCAGATGAGCAGCGCCGCGCCCGCGGCGGTGGCCATCGGCAGCAGCCGGCCGTGCTGCGGGCCGGTGACCATGCGCATCAGGTGCGGCACGACCAGGCCGACGAACCCGATCAGCCCCGCGACGCTCACCGCGCTGGCCGCCAGCAGCGACGCGGCGGCCATCGCCGCCAGCCGCGAGCGCTCGACGCCCACGCCCAGGCCCGTCGCCACGTCTTCGCCCAGTTGCAGCACGTTCAGCGGGCGCACCAGGCACACCGCCGCGACGCAGCCGACGAGGGTGTACGGCAGGATCAGCCGCACCTTCGCCCACGAGGCGTCGACCAGGTTGCCCGACATCCAGAAGACCACCTGCTGCACCCGATCGCCGAACGCGACCATGAGGAAACTGGTGAACGCGCCGAGCATGATGCCCACCGCGACGCCGGCCAGCACCATTCGCACCGGCGAGGTGCCGATGCCCGGCTGCCAACTGATGGAGTAAACGGTGAACGCCGCGGCCATCGCGCCGGCGAACGCGGCCAGGGGCAGGAAGGTGGGCAGGCCCTGGACGAGCACGAGCGTGGCGGTCGCGGCCAGGCCCGCCCCGGCGGTCACGCCGATGATGTCAGGCGCCGCCAGCGGGTTTCGCATGATGCCCTGCAGCAGCACCCCGGCCACCGCGAGGTTCAACCCGACCAGGCCCGCGAGGATCGCCCGGGGCATGCGGATCTGCCAGACGATGCGGCTGTCGGCGTTGTCGGCCCGCTCGATGAGCACCGCCCAGACCTCACCCAGCGACAGCCCCGCGGCGCCGATCGCCAGCGAAAGCATCAGCCCCGCGCCAACCAGGCCCAGCAGCAACAGCAGCAGCCACCACCGCCGCGCCACGCCCGCGAGCCGCGCGGCGATGCCCGTGCGCGGCGCGCTGGCGCCGTCGAACGATGGCGCCGAATGAAGTTCACCGGCTTGTGACATGCTCGTGCTCAGGATAGAGCAACCGGCGCAGCTCGCGCAGCGCCGCCACGGCGCTGGGGCCGGGGTTGGTCATGAAAAGCCGCTCGGACACGCGGTGCACGCGATCGTGCCTGACCGCGCGCAGCGCCGCCCAGGTGGGCCGATCGCGCAGGGCCCCGGCCATCTGCCCCGCCGGGCCGTGATGCACCATGAGAATCACGTCCGGGTCGGCCGCGACCGGCGCCTCGAAGCTGAACGGCGAAAGCTGCGAAGAGGTCTGCGCCGCAGGCGAGCCGAGCGTGATCAGCCGGCCGCCCAGGTGGGCGATCATGCTGCCCAGGTACGACTCGGCGTTGAATGCGAAGTACGCCTCGGGCGTGCCGAACAGCGCGAACACCGTCGGCGGCGCGGCCCCGGCGGGCGCGGCGATCGCATCGATGCTCGCTTGCAGTTGCCCGGCCAACGCTTCACCGGCCCGCGTGTCGCCGATCAGCTCGCCGAACGCTCGGGCCTTGGCCGGCACGTCGTCCAGGTGGTCGATGCGGTGGATCAGCACCGCCGCGCCCGAGGCCTGCTCGATCGTCGGGGTGAACCGCGCGAAGATCGGACTCAGCACGACCACGTCCGGCTCGGCCGCGGCGATCTGCTCGATGTTGGGCCCCACGCTGTGGTCGATCGCGATCATCGGAATCGACGCGACCTGCTCGGCCTCGACCGCGCCGCCCTCCAGCGGCACGTTCGGCCGCGCGATCGGCGGATGGCCCAACGCCACCAGGTACCCCACGGCGAACGA
>CAZUHK010000014.1:0-4903 GCA_964620345.1 uncultured Planctomycetaceae bacterium | reverse complement strand
ATCAACGCACCCAAGCTCGACGCAGAAAAGACCAAAAAGACCAAAAAGCTGGCCGGCGCTCGACCCGCGCCGGCAGCGCGATCTCGCGGCCGGTGTCGTCGCTCACCGTGCGCCCCGCCGTCCCCGATGCATCGCTCGACGCGCCGCTGTCGGCTTCCGAACAGCCGATCAACACGATCGCCGCCAGCCACACGCACGTTATGACAAACACGGTCCGCATCACTTACTCCTTTGCGCTGCCGGCGCCGGGCGTGCGCTCCACGACGATCTCGTAACCGGCCGCCTCGCCGGGCGCGACGAAGATGTCCAACTGCGGCCCGCTGTGAGCCCGCTTGAACGCATCGCTCTTGGTCCACGCATGAAACGCCTGCCGCGCTTCCCATTCGGACATGACCAGATACTCTTCGTGGTCGGCCTCGCCATGCGGCTGCCAGACGCGACGCAGCAACTGAAACCGGATGAACCCCGGTGTCTGCTCGAGTCCCGTTGACTCGGCGAACCGCGGTTCCAGTTGCTCGCCGGTGCCCGGCTGGACTCTCAAACGATTGATCGCGATGAACATGGCAGACCTCTTTTTAATACACGCGGTCGGTCAAATACACGAATCACTACGCGGCGTGGTCCAACTCGTTGCGAATCGCCTGTTGGACCGCCTGTCCGATGTTATAGGCCCAGAAGCTTCCCCGGTCGCTCAGTTCACACCAATCCGAGCCATGATCGATCAACCCGATTTCGATCAGCGCCGCAAGGTCGGCGCGCCAGTGAGGCAGTTGTTCGGTCAGTCGGGTGTAGGACACGCCCCGCCCATCGATCAACTCGAACAGATCGACGAAGCGTTCGGCGTCGGGCCAGGTTCGGCTGACGCGAGTGGGGGCAGCCATTGCCGCGCGCTCCTGATCGATGAACGGCTGTACACCCGGCAGATTCATACAATTCAAGTCGCCGATGCGCCACGCCGCACCGGCGCCAAAACCGAGGATATCGATCGACCCGCCGCGCACCCGGTTGTAGACGTTGGTCTCGACCCCGGTGCGGCCGAAATGGACGCTCGATAACCGCCGCCACTCGGATCGGCCACGGAAATACTTCGCCGCCGCATCGTGGTATCGGTACTCCTGTTGAAGATCGCCCAGGGCGAGGCCCGACGCCGCGACCTGACGGCCGAGAATGCTCTTTGGCTGCACGATCAGACCATAGACGCTGCAGCCGGAGACCGGCGTCTGATCGAGCGTGGCCAGCGTGCGCGTCCATGAATCGAGGGTTTGGCCCGGCAGGTTGTAAATCAGGTCGATGCTCAGATTGCTCAGACCCGCGTCGGCCGCATCGGATAGCGCGCGGAGAACCTCTTCTCGATCCGCCAGCCGCCGGGCTTCACGCCGAACCGCGGTATCGAAGCTCTGCACCCCCACGCTCAGCCGATTGACCCCCGCCTCGCGCAGTGTATGCAGATCGTCGCGATCGATGCGACGGCAGCGCGTCTCCAGCGTGATCTCACCATCGGAGCTTAGCGGCAGGGCACGCAGATGGCTCAGCACGCGCGTCAGTTGCTCCACCGACAGCACCGTCGGCGTGCCGCCACCGAAGTAAATGGCGTCAAACGGCCGCGCCTGAGCCCAGGGCGTCGGGGCGAAGCGGGCGATCTGGCGGCACAACGCACGGACATACGATTCGATGATCGACTCATTGCCCGAGACCTGGCGGTAAAACGCGCAGAAACTGCAGATCTCGTCACAGAAGGGAATGTGAATATAGACCACGCGCGGCCGGGTCGTTTCGGACTCACTGAGCCGGTCGGCCAACGCCCCGTCGGCCGCCGCGCCATCGAGCGGTTCGCTTAATCCCGCCATGTACGCGTGAGATCGATCACGCTGATCGAACCAACGCCAGACCGGCTCGCCGTCCGCCGCGCGGCAACGGGCGACTTGAATCGGTGAATCCTCGACCGGCCCGCCCAACGTCGCCGCGGTGCCGTCGGCCTGCTGTGTTCGATCTGTCTGAGCCATCGGTCATTCCCGCTGTTGATCGCCCGTCGCACCGGCGGCTCGTCAGGCCTGGCTCGACAACGCATACTCACGGCAGATCCGCTCGAACGCCTCGACGCGCTCGGGCTTGACCTTGTTGCCGAAGTTGAAGAACACCTTGAACGCCGAGTGCCCGTTGGCGTCGTAGAACTGGATGCTCAGCGTGGGCTGGCCGTCCATGTGGCTGGGCTTTTCGATCGCGAAGATCGATGCGAGCTGCCCGTGGCGGATGTGCATGTCCAGCGACTTGTTCTGCACGTTGAAGTATTCGCCCATCGTCGAGAAGTGGCTGAACTGCCCGAAGCTCTCGAGCGTGACGCTGGGCGAATTGACGATCACGTGCACCTGGCCCAGCGGCTCGAAGTCGCGGATGATCTGCTCCCACCGCGCCGGGTCCAGCTCGGTGGCCTTGTCGCGCGTCATGGCGCGGATCACCTCGGCCTCGGGGGCGCCGATGTCACGGGCGATCTGGCTGGTCATGCGGCGGGGTTGCTTCTCGAGCACGTCGGCGATGCGTTGCTTCAGGTCGGTCGCGGTCGCGGTGGTCATGGGTTGCTCCTTGATGCTGTGGACGGTTCAGCGTTCACGCGCTGAGGTGTTGTTCGAGATCCGCCAGAGCCGGCACCACCTGCTCGGGGTGCCGCCGCGCCCACGCGTTGATCGCCGAGCCGATCAACGCCAGCTCGTGCGGGTGCAGGTGCAGCGTCACATCGTTCACCAGCAGGTGAAACGTGCCGTGCTCACATTGAAACAGTCGGACGCGAGGCGAATCGTTGTCGGGGTGAGTGTGACACATGGTGGTCAATTATTCAATGCGTCCTGCAGCGTCCAGTCGGTCTTGCCCGACCGGGCCGCGGCATCGGACCAGTAAGTCATGTCCTCAAGTTCTTCGGCGCTGAGCGTGCCGGCGTGGGTATCCAGGAAGCCGACCACCGCCTTGCCGTCGTAGCGCGGGTGGACGTTGCCGAAGGCGCCGGGCATGCCCGCCTCGTCGTACGATGCGCCGTAGGCCGGCTGAATAAAGTGGTGGCCCTCGATATCTTCGTTGCCCGTCACGCCGCCGCGCGCCGAGGCGAAGACGATCAGCCGTGACGGGTCGCGGGCGCCACTGGCGCGCGTCACCGTCACGCCCACGCCGGTCAGCCAGTTCTGGTAAGGCCCGCCCCACGTGCCGCCGACGAAGTCGCCGTTGATCCCCAAGCTCGGGTGAACGCTCACCGCGTAGGTGCTCAGTTCATCCTCGGCCTCGGTCTGCCTGAGCCGCTGATGCACCAGCACGGTCTGCTCCAGCGTGTTGTCCAGGTACGGCACGAGCCGCCAGACGTATCGGGCGGTTGTTGGGAAACTCAACGCCTCGCCATCGGGCCCCCACGCCTTGGCCTGCGTGTCGTATCCGGTGATCAGTCGGCCGCCGTGATCGTCGGCGTACATGCGGTGGGCGAGCATCAGGTTGCGCGAAGCGGACATCTCGATCACCATCTCCGCCTGCTCGCGCGCCATGCCCAGGGCCGGCACGATGATCCCGATCAACGCGCCGATAATCGCGACGACCACCAACAGCTCGACGAGCGTGAAGCCCTTGTGTTGGTTTTGCATGGCGAACGCTCCACTCGAATGCGGCGATCGGCCGTCAAGCCGATCGCCGCCATCTTTGCTGCCCTCGATCTACGATCGATTTCGCCTGCGACGCGCCAGCGCCACGCCCCCCCCGAATGCCAGCAAGGCCAGCGACGCCGGCTCGGGAACCACGGTCACGTCGAAGCTCGCCTGCGGCGCGATCGCCGCGGGGTCGAAGTTGTCGCGAGTGTAGAAGTTCGGATTCGATCCGCCGCTCATGCCGGTTTCATGCAGCGAAGTAATGCTGAAGAAAAGCCCGCCGTCGGCCAGGCCCTGCTGAATGTAGTTCAGCACGTCGGGGTCGCTGAGCATCGGCGTGAGATCGAAGGTGAACGTCGACCCGGCCGAGACGCCGGGCACCGCCTCGACCACGGTTTGCCCGGGGTCCAAATCCGTCGAGCCGACCGCCCACGGGGTGAAATCAAAGCCCTGGTCGTTGGCGGCGTTGGTGCCGATGTTATTGCCAATGTCGATCAGGTTGCCATCATCGTCCAACGCCGCGGCAAAGGCGTTGCGCGTTCCCGCCAGCGGCGCGCCGCCGAAGGAACTGTTCTGGGCGAAGCGCGTCGAGTCGCCGACGGCGTCGAAGGTGAATTCGCTGAAGCCGTTGCGAAGCGCCGCGCCGGTGAGGACGATCGGTCGGCCGGCGTCGGCGTCGGCTTCAAAGTCCGGGTCGGCAGGATCCAGAAACGATTGGTAACCGTCGTAGGTCGGGTCATACGCGAACGTACCGGTGGAATGGGTTGCTTCAACGGTCAGCGATGTGATCTGATAGTCCGAGGGGTTCAGCCCCGCCGGCACGCCCAGCGACGCGGTGTCGATGCCGATGAGAAACTGGCCGTCGCGTTCGTCGAAGCTTTCGTTGGCCAACGCCCCGAACGTCGGCGCGGCCCCGCGGATGCCCGGCGTGCCGTTGAACGGATAGTTCCAGCGGTCGAAGGTGATCGACGCGTCGTTGACGACGAAGTTGTCGGCCACGGCCGGCACGCCGCCGGCCAGCGCCGCTATCCCACCGACCAGCATCAGTCGGAGGCGTAGATCAGTAAACAGACGAAACATGGTTTTATCTCCTGAAGCACGGCTCTTCGGCCGCGCGTGGGGGTTGAGGTTCAGTCGATCGTGCGGCGGAATTCAACGTCCGGTCGATCCCGCGCTTGGCGGTTCAGACCGCCCGGCGTGGGCGACGGATCAGCGCCAACGCACCGCCGACGCCCAGCAGGCCCAGCGTGGTCGGCTCGGGCGTGATGGTCGGCTGATCCAGGTCG